>DASVTG010000214.1:0-4526 GCA_036387695.1 Hymenobacter sp.
ACCAGTTTGGCCCAGCTGTTGGCCGCCTTCAGCCTGAGCTCCACCGACGGCCTGCGCTTCAGCGTGGTGCTCACCGCCAACCCGTTTGAGCGGGTGCCCACCGGCACGCCCGCGCCCGAGGAAGTGCCGCCCCGCCACCCCCACACCCGCCCGGCCTACGAGCTGAGCTTCGTGCCCACGCAGCAGCTGAGCGGCGCGGCTAGCGGCGCGTTCGCGCTGGTGGTGGGCGAGCTGCTGTACGCCGATGGCGAGTTGCGCCCCGTGGCGCAGTTCATTCCGCCCAGCACGGCGCTGGCCAGCCACGCGGCGTTGCTGCAGGCCCTGCACCAGCTCGACTTCCAACTGACCGAGCTGGAAACCGACGCGTTTAAAATCATTCACAAAGTGAAGCTGCGCACCGACAAGCGCAGCCACCTCGCCGACATGGTGCGCGAGCTAGCCGAGCGCACCGCGTTTGCCCTGGCCCAGCAGCTCACTACCCTGCGCCTGATGGCCGCCGCGCAGCCGCCCATTTACCTGCTCGATGCGCTGTTGCGGGTGGCCAAGCAAGTGAAAACTTCCCTTGACGGCCTGACGGAAGGCGAGCGCGAAGAGCTGCTCAAGTACTTCGAGCAGTGGTCGGAAACGCTGCCGGCCACGCTGCTGGGGGCGTTGCACGGCGCCGTCACGCTCGTTTACCACCACCACCAGGTGCACGAGCACCTGCGCCAGCAGCAGCAGCTGTGGCAGCTGATTGGCGCCATTTTCCGGCAGCTTAGCCAGCTCGAGTACATTGGCAAAAACAAGGAAGGCTGGCAGTCCTTCATCAACGAAAACCCGGTGGCCGCCACCCCGGCCGCGGCGCCCACGCCGGAATCGCAGGCCAACGACCCCGTCCGTTGGAATCCGTTCACCACGTAAGCCGCCTGCCGCCCTCTTCTCCTCCGCATGAAACCCCTCAACCAACCCGAACGCCGCACCCGCTTGTGGCAGTTTACGTTGCTTTACCTCTTGGCGCTGCTCATTCCGTTGGGCGCGTCGTATTACCTGTTTTCAAACCGCAGCATTGCCGACGAAAACGCTCGCCTCAAGAAGGAGCTTGACCGCACGCACGAAGAGCAGGCCCGGCTGATTACGCAGTTCGACACCCTTACCCAGCACTTGCAGCGCATCGACGGTATCGACCAGCGCCTACGCGTGGAAACCAATGACTTGGTGCGGGGCAAGCTGGACATCAACAACAAGGATTACCTCAATTCCATTGCCGTGAACCTGAGCCAGCTGCGGCTCGACTCGGCCCAGATGCAAATTCCGGCCCACCGCCAAATAGCCCGCAACGTGCTGCGCGATTTCGACCTGTTTCGGTCCAACCGCAGCACCATCGACGTGCTGCGCCAAGAGCTGGCCAGGCGCGGCGATGACGCCAGAGGGAGCGAGCGCATGGCCACCGAGCTGGCCCAGGCCAAGCAGCAGATTATCATGCTGCAAGCCAGCTTGAGCCGCCCCGCTCCCATGCCCTCGGGCGGTGGGGGAGGCGGCGCGGCCCCGGCAGCGCCTCCCAGCAGCAACGCACGCCTGCAAATAGCGCTGCTGAACGACCAAGTTGCCTTTGCCGAAGCCGACTGCCTGCGCCAGCGCGCCCTCGACCACAAGGCCCGCAGCCGCGAGCGCAAGCAGCTGCTGGAGCAATCCCGCACGGCCTTCATCCAAATCCTGCAAGACCCCGCCACCGACGCCCTCAAGGAAAGCATCGAGAAAACGCTGGAACCCATCAATTTGGAACTGGGAAGGCCGGCGCGCTTCTTTGGCTTGCTCTAGGCCGGTGGTGCGCTACTCCGTGGCGAGCCGCTTTTGTTTGTGCCGCTTGTCCGCCGCTCCAGGCAATGGGCGCACCGGCTGGCAGGGGCCGTTGCGTTGCCCCTAATCGGCTTGGCTCTAGCAGCTCGTCGTAGCGGTAGCGGGTGCCGTTGGCCTCGCGCAGCTGCCCGCCTTTACCGTAGCGCCGGTCGGTCTGCGCGCGGGTGCGAAAGAAGTTGCCCACGGCGTCGGCTTGGCGCAGTTCCTGGGTGCCGTCGGAATAGGCCGCTTCAGTGAGGTAGCCGAGCGCATCGTAGCCGTAGCGGGTGTCACCCAGCAGGCTATCGTCGAGGGCCGCCAGTTGGTCGGCGCCTTGCCACTGGTAGCGGCGTTGGTGGGCCACGCCCGGCTGGGCGCGGCCCCCGGCGGCGATGCGCTGGCTGGTGAGCCGGCCCTGGGCGTCGCGCTGCCAGTTCACCTGCACGCCGCCGCTGAGCGTGCGCTGCAGTTCCAGGCCGCGGGCGTCGCGCTCGATGCGGTTGGACCAGGCATCGGCCTGCATCAGGGACACGCCCCCGGTCACGTCGTAGGCCAGCGTCAGAGCGGCTCCCAAGGAAGAGTGGAGTTCGGTCCGCTGCCGGAGTACATTGTAGCGGCTCTCGACGGTGACGGTGTTCTGCGCTTCCTGCACCACTTGGCCCAACGCATTGCGCTCGAACAGCACCGTACTTCCCGTGGTAGCCGCTTCGCGCAACGTCCCGGTTGGGTAGTAGCGGTAAGTAATGGAGGCCTCGTCGTTGTGCGCTACTTCGGTTAAGCGGCCGGCGGGGTCGTAAGCGTAACGAGTAAGGCGGCCCGCGGGGCGCTCAATGGCCGTGACACGACCGGCCGCGTCGCGCTGGTAGCGGCGGGTGAGGCCATCAAAGCCCTGCTCCGCTACCACTTGCCCCAGTGCATCCAGCTCAAAATGGTAGGGCTCGTGGTGTTCGTTGTCGAGGCCCGTGAGGCGGCCTTCCAAGTCGTAATGAAAGCGTACTTCGGTATTGGCTTGCTGGCGGCGGGCAAGTCGTCCCTGCCCCGTGTATTCGAGGATGACTTCCTGGATTCCGTCGTGCGCCCGTACGACGTTGCCTTCGCCACCGTATTGTAAATGGCGCTCGGTGCCGTCTGGCTCGCGAATAGCAAGAAGTTGGCCCAGGCGGTCGTAGCGGCGGCGTTGCACGGCTCCCACTGCATCGGTTGCGTCCACCAAGCGGCCGAGTTGGTCATGCTGCCAGGAGCGAATGCCGTTATCGGGCGTTACAAGGTGCCGCAGGTTGTGCTGGGCGTCGTAAGCCAAGCGAGTGCGGTGGCCAACTGCGTTGATGAACTCGGTCAGCAAGCCGTGCTCATAGCGGTACGTGCTGGCCGCGCCCAGGGGGGCTTGCCGTTTGAGCAGATTACCGGCTTGGTCGTATTCCCACTGCCAGGCATTGCCGTTGGCATCCTGAGTCTGTACGGGTAGGTCCTGGTCGTTGTACGCATACTGCGTGCGCGCGCCGTCTGGTTGGGTAATTTGCGTGACCAAGCCGCGGCCGTTGTAGTCATACAGGGTGGCATGGCCGAGCGGGTCGCGTTCAATTTCTAGTTCCCCGTGCGCATTGTACACCCGTTGCGTCATCCCGCCGAGTGCATCAATAATGAACGTGGCCAGCCCTTGCGCGTGGGTGTATTGGGTAACGGCACCGAGAGAGTCGGTAACCACGGTGAGGTCGGGCGCTGGGTAAGCCAGTTTGGTGTCGCAAATGCCACCGTCGCTCCAGGTGCGGAGGCAGCGCGCCGTGTGGTCGGTACCATCGTAGGCGAAGTAGAAGCTTAGCCCCACCCGGTTGGTTTCCTGCACCAGCAGCGGTTGTTAAACAGCCTTAAGCCTTACTTTTTTAAGGCATAGGCGCGTTGCCTGAGCCTTTCTATCAAGTTATACACGGCGTTTTCCCATAAATCATACTCCTTGTTGCCGGCCTCTTTCCATAATTCCCGAAGTTCTGAGTGTCCAGGCGAATACAGTATGTGGCCCACCGCCCGCGTGGCGGTTTCCGTCAGGTCTGGGTCTGAAGGGAAGGAAAGTTCTTCAGCCACGTCAAGGTCTGGCGGGAAGTCTCGGCTGGGCCGGCCCATGTGGGCGGCAACCAATTCAGCCGCTACCAAAGCAGCGAGGCTTTCCGGACTATCCAGAAAATCTCGCCGGTCAAGGACGTAGTCGAAGACCTCCTGCAACGACCCCCGGCCGGGGTGGTCCAAAAAATCGTTCAGCCAATTGTAGGCCTGGTCGTTTTCGAAACTTCCGACTCCCCAAGCTCCCATGGCAGACAAGCTGTAAAATTGATAAAAAATTGCGCCTAATAGAATCGGGCGAGGTCCAGCCCATGGCGCAAGGCCATTTGGTAGTAGGACTCTGCGGGGTCCTCGCCCAATTGCTCGTACACGGCCGCTCGGCGTAGCGGCTGGTAGCGCAAGTCATCATTTTCTAAATACTGCGGGTACAGGTATTTTTCCTCTATCAAATCCCGCCTTCCCAAATAGTTCAGCCCCATTGCTCCTATGCCGTAGGGAGAATTAATGGAAGCCCGAAACGGCAGTGCCTCATAATCGGTCCGGGTTAAGCCGGTTGGTAGGATGAGTTCGCCCCGCTCAAAGAAAGTATTCGGGTATTTGCTGATAAATACTTCGGGAAACTCCACTTGGGTCGGGTCCACGGGACGATTGCCAAT
>DASVTG010000215.1:0-5842 GCA_036387695.1 Hymenobacter sp.
ACGCCGGCGACAACTTGGGCCTGCGCGGGCGCCAGGGCCTGTTGGTGGTCATCGACGGCAAGCGCACGCCGCTCACGGGCGCAGAACTGGCCGACTACCTCCGCGCCCTGCCCGCCGAGCAATTGCAAAGCATCGAGCTCATCACCAATCCATCGGCGCAGTTCGATGCGCAGGGTGGCGCGGGCGTCATCGCCATCAACCTCAAAAAAGACCAGCGCCAGGGCACCAACGGCAGCGCCAACGCCAGCTACGGCCGCGGGGTGTACGGCAAGTTCACGGGCGGCCTTTCACTGAATCATCGCCAGAAGAAAGTTAGCGCTTACGTCAACTACGCTTACAGCAGCCGCTTAAATTTTCTGCGGCTCAATTTCAACCGGCAGTACTTGGCCACGCCTGTGTTGCCGGCGGCCAGCAGCGTTTTGGCCACAGAGCAAATCTCGGACCTGCGCTCGCATACAGGCAAGGCCGGATTCGACGTGACACTCTCGAAGCGCACGCTGCTGGGCATGTCGGTGAGCGGTTTAATCAGCGAAACTGACTATGACACCGGCAATACCACCCAGGTATTAAGCCCCGCCGGTGAGCTCACGGCGCAATATAATTCCGTCACCAACCAGGAGTTGAGCCGGCCCAGCGGGAGTGCCAATGTGAACCTGCGCCACGCTTTCGCCGATTCGGCTACGGCACGGGCCCTCACGGCCGACGTGGACCTGGCCCGCTACAACACCACCCGCCTGTTGAACTTGCTCACCGCCTATACCGAGCCTGCCGCAGTGAACACGTTGCTGACCGGTGACCAGCGCAGCAACTTGACTATTGCGGCGGCCAAACTCGATTACAGCGAGCCATTGCCGCACCGGGCGCGCTTGGATGTGGGCGCTAAAGTCACGCGCGTGACGTCGGACAACGACGTGCAGTTTGTTGGTACGACCAACGGCGTAATCATGGCTCTGCCCGACATTTCCAGTAATTTCCGCTATGAGGAGAACGTGAATGCGGCCTACGTGAGCTTTCGGGGCGCCGCGCCGAAAACCACGTACCAGGCCGGCCTCCGAGCTGAGCAAACCAACACCGAAGCACGAGTGCTGGGCGCAACGCGGGAGCGGCACTACACGCAGCTGTTCCCCAGCGCGACGTTGCAGCGCAGCTTAAGTGAGCGGCATGCGCTGGGCTTGTCCCTGGCACGCCGCATCGACCGGCCAAACTATGGCCAGGTAAACCCGCTGCGCAATTACTTTGATGCAACGTCTTACCGCTCGGGCAACCCCGATTTGGTGGCCCAAACCAGCTACAACGTAGAGCTTACGCACACCTACCGGCAGAAATTCATCGCGTCGTTGGCTTACAGCCGAACCGATAACCCCATTGTGAACGTGGTGCAGCCCGCCCCCGACGGTGGCCGCCTGGTAGTAAACCGCGACGTCAACCTGACCCGGCAGCACTATTATGCGCTCACGCTCACGGCGCCTATGGAATTGAGCAAGTGGTGGACCCTTTACGCCAACGGCGTATTCTACTACAGCCGTTTTCTGGGAACGTTGAAGGCCACCACCCTCAACCGAGACCAAGCGGCCTTCAACCTGACGGTGAATAACAGCTTCACGATGCCCAACGGGTGGTCAGCTGACCTAAACGGCATCTACGAATCGCGCGAAAAGTTCTTTTTTGAGTCGGCAACCTCGCGTGGGCAAGTATCGGCCGGCATCCAGAAAAGCCTGTGGAACAAGCTGGGCACGCTACGGCTCAATGTGACCGACATATTTTACACCACGCCGACGAGTTGGACCGCCAGCTATAATAATTTTTCCGAGACCTTTTACCGGCGGCAGGACACGCGGGTGGCCACTGCGGCCTTTACTTACCGCTTTGGCAACAGCAAAGTGACGGCGGCACGCAAGCGGGCGGCGGGTGCGGAAGACGAGCTGCGGCGCGCCGGCGGCCAGTAAAACCCTGAAGCCGGCGTGCAACCGGAAGAAGTTGCCTGAAGTCATTGGGGCCTAATCAGCCCTGTTGGCCCATGCACCTCACCTCTTTTCTGCACCCAATTACCAGTTCTTTACGTTTCAGCGCCCTTGCGGCGCTGCTTGTTGCCGCCGGCCCAGCCTGGGCGCAGTCCCGCGCCAGCCTCAGCGGCAACGTGACCACCGCGGCCGGCGCGGCCGTGGAATTCGCGACCGTTACGCTGCACCGGGCCGCCGATTCGGTGGTGGTCAAATCCGAGTTCAGCGACGCCCAAGGCCACTTTCAACTAGAAGCGCCCGGCGGGGCCCGCTACCGCGTTTCGGCGGCGCAGGTGGGCTTCGAGCGGTACTGGAGCGCGCCGTTTGACCTGCCGGCCGAGGGGCTGGCTTTGCCTGCCATAACCCTACGGGCCAGCCAGGCCACGGCCTTGAAGGAAGTGACCGTGACGGCGCGCAAGCCCTTGTTTGAGCGCCAGGCCGACCGCACGGTGGTGAATGTGGAAGACAGCCCGCTTTCGGCCGGCTCCACCACGCTCGACGTGCTGACCCGCTCGCCGGGCGTGACGGTGGGCTCGGGCGACGCCCTGAACCTGAAGGGCCGCTCGGGCGTGCTGGTGCTGATTGACGGCAAACGCGTGGCCATGACGGGCACCGAGCTGGCCGACTACCTCCGCAACCTGCCCGCCGAGCAGCTCAAAAGCATCGAGCTGATAACGAACCCGCCGGCCAAGTACGACGCGCAGGGCGGCGCGGGCATCATCGCCATCAACCTCAAAAAGGACCAGCGCCAGGGCACCAACGGCAACCTGAGCGCCAGCCTTGGCCGCGGGCGCTACAACAAGTACGTGACCAGCCTGACGCTGAACCACCGGCGCGGCAAAATCAACGCGTTTGGCACCTACGGCTACGCCGCCCGCGAGAGCTTCCAGGCCCTCACCATACAGCGGGAATTTTTGGAAGGGGGCCGAATCGTGGGCCGCAGCGACCAGAACAACTTCATTCACACCGACAACTATGCCCATACCTACAAAGGCGGGCTGGATTATGGCCTGACCGACCGCACCACCGTGGGCTTTTCGGCCAACGGGCAAGCCGTGCGCGTGCCCCAGGACGGCACCAACGTGGCCACCCAAGCGGACGCCAACTACGCCCCAATACGCCGCTACAATGCCACCAACGTGCGCACCTTGCGCTTTCCCAACGCGGCGGCCAACCTCAACTTCAAGCACGTATTTGCCGACTCGCTGGGGGCGCGCGAGCTGACCGCCGACGCCGACTACGCCCGCTACCGCAGCACGCGCCTGCAAACCCTGACCACCACGTTTGAGCTGCCGGTGCAAGGGCCTATCATTCGCGACGGTGACCAGCGCGGCACGCTCATCATTCAGTCCATCAAGGCCGACTACGTGCAGCCGCTGTCCAAGCTGGCGAAGCTGGAGGCGGGCCTGAAAACCAGCGTGGTGAGCTCCGACAACGACGTGTTATTTCTGCTCACTGAAAACGACCAAACCACCGTCGACCTCAACCAGACCAACCGCTTTCGCTACAATGAGAACGTGAACGCCGGCTACGTCACCTACACCCGGACGCTGCCCAAGGGCTCGCTCACGGCCGGCCTGCGGGGCGAACAAACCAACGCCACCGGCCGGCAGGAAGTGGGCGGCGAGCCGTTTCCGCCGCGCCACTACTTCCAGCTGTTTCCCAGCGCGGCCCTCAAGCGCACCCTCACCGACAACCACGAAGTATCCGTGTCGCTGAGCCGCCGCATCGACCGGCCCACCTACAACCAGCTCAACCCCTTCCGCACCTACATCGACGCCACCACCTACGGCTCCGGCAACCCCACCCTCCTGCCCCAAACCAGCTACAACCTGGAGCTGAGCCACACTTTCAAGCAGAAGTTTACCACCGAGCTGGCCTGGTCCATCACCGACAACCCCATCATCAACGCGGTGCAGCCCGCGCCCGGCCCCGGCAATTTTGTGGTGGCCCGCGACGTGAACCTGAGCCGCCAGGACACCTACACCCTCACCCTGAGCGCGCAGCTGGAGCCCTACAAGTGGTGGACCACCAACAACAACGCCGTGGTGTACTACGCTCGCTTCATTGGCAACCTGGCCGGCACGGCCCTCGACAAAGGCGCGCCCGCCTTCAACATCACGTCCAACAGCACCTTCACGCTCGGCCACGGCTGGGGCGCCGATTTGACGGGCACCTACCAGTCGCGCCAAATTTATGGTTTCTTCGACCTGCGCCCCCAGGGCCAGCTCACGGCCGGCATTTCGAAGAGCGTGTGGGACAAGAAAGGCAACTTCAAGCTAAACTTCGCCGACATCTTTTATACCCAAAAGACGCGCGCCACGTCCACCTACGACAATTACCAGGAGCGTTTTTACCAGCGGTTCGATTCGCGGGTGGCCACGCTGGCTTTCACCTACCGGTTCGGCAACCAAAAAGTGGCGCCCACGCGCCGCCGCACGGGCGGGGCCGAAGACGAGAAGCGCCGCGCCGGCTGATTCGGGAGTTGTTTCGCCGCGCTGGAATAACTTCGCGGGCCGTGACGGCACTTCATCCCCGTTTCAATCCATGCAAGTATCACAGATGGCGGCCGGCCTGAGCGGCTCCGAAATCATTCGAATTGGCAACCAAGTAAGCGAGCAAGTGCGCCAGGGCGCCGACATCTGCAACCTGACCATTGGCGACTTCGACCCGAAAATCTTCCCCATTCCGGCGGGCCTGACCGCGGGCATCACCCAGGCCTACCAGGCCGGCCTCACCAACTACCCGCCCGCGGCCGGCATGAACGAGCTGCGCCAGTCGGTTTCCGACTTCCTCAAAACCCGCCAAGGCCTCGAATACGGCCCCAACGACATCCTCGTGGCCGGCGGCTCACGTCCGCTCATCTACGCCACCTACCGGGCCCTGATTGACCCCGGCGACCGGGTGATTTTCCCGCTGCCCAGCTGGAACAACAACCACTACTGCCACCTCACCGCCGCCACGCCCGTGGCCGTGCCCACCAGCGCCGAAAACAACTTCATGCCCACGGCCACCGACCTGGCCCCGCACGTGGCCGGCGCCACCCTGCTGGCCCTGTGCTCGCCCCTGAACCCCACCGGCACGGTGTTCACCAAAGCCGGTCTGGAAGAAATCTGCGACCTGGTGCTGGCCGAAAACAAGCGCCGCGGCCCCGACGAAAAACCCCTGTACGTACTTTACGACCAGATTTACTGGCTGCTCACCTTCGGCGACACCGAGCACCACGACCCGGTGAGCCTGCGCCCCGAGCTGCGCGACTACGTCATCTACATTGACGGCATTTCGAAGTGCTTCGCTGCCACCGGCGTGCGCGTGGGCTACAGCTTCGCCCCCCCGGCCATCATCGACAAGATGAAATCCATTCTGGGCCACGTGGGTGCTTGGGCCCCGAAGGCCGAGCAGGTAGCCACCGCGCATTTCCTGCCCGAAACAACTGCCGTAGATGAGTTCTTGGCTGGCATGAAAACGCAGCTTGACAGTTCATTAGATGGCCTTTTCAACGGCTTGAAAGCGCTACAAAGCCAAGGCTACCCCGTGGACGCCGTGGCCCCGGCCGGCGCCATTTACCTCACCATCAAAATCGACGTGCTGGGCCGCACTGCCCCCGACGGCACCCTGCTGAAAACCACCGCCGAACTCACTTCCTACCTCATCTCCGAGGCCAAGCTGGCCCTGGTACCCTTCAGCGCCTTCGGCACGCCCGCTACCGAACCGTGGTTTCGCGCCTCGGTGGGAGCCGAGACTGTGGAGTCAATTCAAGCGGCGCTACCGCGACTGCGGGCGGCATTGGATAAGTTGAGATAAAGCGCAAGGTTTCGCAAAGTGAAAAGAGGTTTCGCAAG
>DASVTG010000216.1:0-11001 GCA_036387695.1 Hymenobacter sp.
TTGCGTCTCGTCGTTGAACGATGGTGTGCGACCGGCGCGACCAATGAGACTCCAACTGTTGCGTCTCTACCTCCATAAATTAACTCAGCAACCGCTCTAAGAACGATTTTTCACCCGCGCCCTGCGAGCCGCTGGGCTACTCGTGCCGCTTTTAGATTCGGCCGGCAGTGCACGCGCCGCTAGTGAGCGGCGCCCAGAAAAACTGTCATTACCAGCGGGCGCTTATGGGCCTCGTGGCTCGGTATGTGAACTACAGGAGCTAGACCGGCGGGTGTGTGGTCATTGCCCTCGCCTGGGGCCTACTACGCTGCTGCGACTACCGCAAGCACATGGCCGGCGCGGGCATCTACTTCGGCACGCTCGGGCACGGAGTGCTCACCCGGCGCTTTAGAGGTCTTGCGGAAATAGTCCTGCAAGGCGCCGGCCATTGCCTTACGCTCGGTACTCTGAATCATCCAGGAAGTTGCAGCTGCTGAATTTGAACAGCAAAATGCGAGGCCTTGTCGGGCTGTTTGACCATGAGTTTTTCGTAGACCTCAATGGCCCGCGCCGTTTTGCCTTGGCGCACGAGGATGCGGGCCAGGCTCTCGGAAACCAAATCGGGTTCGGCCTGGGTGCTGCGCACGCTCAAATCGGCTTGCACGGTGGGCGACGGGGGCAGCATCGCCGGGCGCGTGAGGCGCGGCTGCCGTCGCAGAAAGTTGTTGATGAGGTCGAGTGAAGTGGGTTGGGCCGGGGCCGGTGGGCAGTGCGTGGCCCAGTGGTTGAGCAACAGCGGGTCGGGCTCGAAAAAAGCCCCGGCAGGAGGGACGGGCATGGCCGGAGGCTGGGCACTCGCCGCCTGCGTTGTGGTGCATTCCGCGGCCTCCAGCTTATCGGTAAGCAAGTTGAGCAGCTGCAGGGAAAAGCCCAAGCGGCTGCTTTCGCCGTAGCCGTACCCCACTGCGGCGTCGCCGGTGAAAGCCGCTGGCGTGAAGGAGGACTCCGCCGCTGCAAATAAATCAGGCCCCGCAGCCAGAGCATCAGACCCGGCCGGCAGGCTGCGACTGCCCAAGCTCAGCGTTACCGCGGAGGCGGCCCACTCGTCTACCAAGCCGGGCAGCTCGTAGGTGAGCGCCGGTGGCGCGGGTGCTTCGGCCAAGCCAAACTCGAACCGCGCTTCGCCAACTTCCACCGGCGGACGAATGGCTGGCGCCTGCGCGGGTAAATCCCCTTCTTCAATTGCCACAGCCTCTTCTGCCACTGTGATTTCCGAAGCCAACTCTGCTACTTCAGCCGTGGCGGGTACCTCAATGACTTCTTCATCGACCAGCACCCGAGCATCCGCTTCAACGGCGGTGGGCTCTTCGGGCGCGGTCACCTCTTTTTCAACTGCCGGCTCTGCCTCAGCCGGGGCGTCTTCGTTGTGGGCAGCGGGTTGTTCCGAGAACAGCTCTATTTCAACAGACGGCAAAAAGTCGTCCTGAACGTCACTCGCATCAACTGCTGTGGGCGGCTCAGGAGCTACAGCCGGTTCGGCCACCATGGGTGCTATGGAAGCTGAAGCGGGGAGAACTGTTGGTTCTTCCGACGCTTCAACTGCAGCTTCCGCCGCCGGCGCTTTTTGGATAGGCGCTGCTACTTCAGGCTCAACTGCTGGCGGAGCCTCCCGGTTTACAGCAGGTTCTACCTGCTCAATGAGGCGCCGAAGGAGCGTGCGGTCGGCGGCGTAGGTGGCGGCGCGGCGCAGGCGCTGGCCGGCCAGCATGGTGCCTTGGTCGTGCGCGGCTTTGGCGAGCAGCAGGTGGGCGGTTTGGCAGTAGGGGAAAGCTTGGGCCAGTTGTTCCAACTCGCGCACGTCTGCCGGGCCTAGGGCCGTGGGGCGTTCAAGAACGTGCAGGAGTGTTGCGCGGGTCACCGTGAAAAGAAACTGAAGAGGAGTAAGCGAATAGCAATTCCCACAGGTCCGCTTTGCAGGCAGCATAATGGGGGCGCAACATTACGCTAATTTACGCAAACGGCCCCTCCGTCCCTAGCAAAATTATGGCTTGACTAACTCCAACAGCGGTTTCAACATCGCCCTGCTGAGCATTTGGGTTGCCCGTAATCGACTAGCTATTACCAGTTAGCCACCGACTTATTGAAGATGTCGGTGATGATTTTATTCGTCGTGGTGCGCACGGCGTTGGGGTCGTTATTAATCGTGGCAATGTTCCGGTCGGCCGAGTAGTCGTCGAAATTCTGGAAGAGCTGCTCGAAGCTTTGCTTGTCGTCCTTGGTATTGGTGAAGCGAACTTTCACTTGAATGGTCAGGCGGTTGGAGCCCGCTTGGTCGATGCCGTCAATCTTCTGGATGGAGGCCGGCGCGAAGTCATACGCCACAATGTTGCCGTCAAACTGCAGGTCGCCGTCGCGCGGCACCAGCTTGAGGTTGGTGTTGCGCTGGAAATAATCTTTCAAGTCCTCGGTGAAGCGCTGCGTGAGAAACGCCGGCCCGGTGGGCGCGTTGTTTTGAATGGTGCCGATGGAAATGGTGCGCACCGAGGGGTCGATGTTGGTGCCATTGAACGAATAGATGCCGCAGCCGCTCAGTAGTAAGCTGATAGCTGATAGCTGATAGCTGATAGCCCGCTTGCCAAACGCTTTTAAAAAGCTAATAGCTAAGTGCTGACAGCTAGCAGCTAACGACCTACACTTGCTCCAAATCATATTGCTTCAGTTTACGGTACAAGGTGCGTTCCGAAATGCCCAAATCGTGGGCGGCGTACTTGCGCTTGTTGTTGTGTTTTTTCAACGCTTTGAGTATCATTTCCCGTTCCTTCACGTCCAGGGAGAGGGTTTCTTCCTCGGTCTCGTGCGGGATGTCTTCCACCGGGGCCTCGTCGTAGCCCGTGGCGGGCTCGTTGTTGTAGGAGCTGGGCGCGGCGGGCAAGAAATATTCGTTTCCCTGGCCGCCCTCAAACGCCGCGCCGGGCGCCGTATTGTTGAACAAGTGGCTGTTCTGGCGCAGCAGCTCCTGGGCTTCGTGCGGGCGCTGGCCCGTGGCCATTTCCAGCACCATTTTCTTGAGGTCCGTCATGTCGCGACGCATGTCGAACAGGATTTTATAGAGCAAGTCCCGCTCCGAATAGCCCGCCGCGGCACTGTCCGGGGCGCCCTGGCCCAGCAGCATGGGCAGGCGGCTGGCTTGCTCCTGCGGCAGGTAGGGCGCCAGGCGCCGGGCATCCAGCTCACGCTCGGTTTCCAGCACCGATATCTGCTCGGCAATGTTCTTGAGCTGGCGGATGTTGCCGGGGAAGCGGAAGCGCGTGAGGGCCTGCACCGCGTCGGGCAGCAGGGTGATGGGCTTGGTGCGGTAGCGCTCGGCCGAGTCCGAAGCAAACTTGCGGAACAGCAAATAGATGTCCTCGCCGCGCTCGCGCAACGGCGGCACCGTGATGGGGACCGTGTTGAGGCGGTAGTACAGGTCTTCGCGGAAGGTGCCGGCCTGCACGCGGTCGAGCAGGTTCACGTTGGTGGCAGCCACCACGCGCACGTCGGTTTTCTGCACCTTCGACGAGCCCACGCGGATGAACTCGCCGTTTTCCAGCACGCGCAGCAGCCGGGCCTGGGTGCCCAGGGGCATCTCGCCAATTTCGTCCAGGAAAATGGTGCCGCCGTTGGTCACCTCGAAGTAGCCCTTGCGGGCCTCGTTGGCGCCCGTGAAAGAGCCTTTCTCGTGGCCAAACAGCTCCGAATCGATGGTGCCCTCGGGAATGGCGCCGCAGTTGATGGCAATGAACTGCCCGTGCTTGCGCGGCGACAAGGCGTGGATAATCTTCGAAAACGACTCCTTGCCCGACCCGCTTTCGCCGGTGATGAGCACCGTCATGTCAGTCGGCGCGACCTGCGCCGCCACTTGAATGGCGTAGTTCAGCGCCGGCGCGTTGCCGATGATGCCGAACCGGAGCTTAATGGATTGAATTTCTTGGGTGGTCAAGGCTTAATTAGTTTAAACTACTTAACAGATTTTACTTCATCTGTTTCGAGTCTTTCATTAAAACTAGGGAATTGTGGTACGTAGCGAATATGGACAACGTCCCCGATTTTATAGCGTGAATCCAGACTGTTACCAGTGTATTGCTTGCCGTTAACTACAAACTGGTAGGAGTAAGAAAACTTGCGAGTGTTGTTGCCGAAGTAATTCCTGTCATCAATTATGTAGCCTTTAATAATCTGGCCCTGTTTAGAGAGTAGGTTATTTCGAATTGAGAAATAAAACCCTAGTCCCCAAACTGGGATGATTAAATATGCAGCGACAAGCAATAGCCCAAAGAGTGGCAAAAAAATCCGCTTGAACTTTTGCCATTTGCGCCTTGGAGCCAATTCATAATGCTTACTTCTGGCCATTCATAACGTAAGAAATGGTGATAAGGCAGTCATAATGAGTCTCGACAACCAAAAACCAACCTAAACCGCCTCTCCTAACAAGGCCGCGCCAGTTGTGCTGGTAGCCAACACGTTCACGTAGTCGCCTTTCTTGAAGGTTTGCTTTGGAAAGATGACCACCTGGTTCTGGCTGTTGCGGCCGCTCAGGTGCTCGGCCGAGCGTTTGGAGGGGCCTTCTACCAGCACCTGGTGCACCTTGCCCACCATGCGGGCGTAGCGGGCGCGGGCGTGTACTTGCTGTCGGTCAATTACTTCCTGCAGGCGGCGCTTCTTCACTTCCAGCGGAATGTCGTCTTCCAGCTTGCGGGCGGCCAGCGTGCCGGGACGCTCGGAGTAGAAGAAGTTGTAGCCCATGTCGTACTGTGCGAAGTCGATGAGGGTGAGCGTGTCCTGGTGCTCTTCTTCGGTTTCGGAGCAGAAGCCCGAAATCATGTCGGTGGAAATGGCGCAGTCCTCGCCCATGATGCGGCGAATGGCGCGCACCCGGTCCTCGTACCAAGCCCGGTCGTAGGTGCGGTTCATGAGGGCCAGCACGCGCGAATTACCGCTCTGGGCCGGCAGGTGGATGTACTTGCAGATGTTGTCGTGGCGCGCCATGGTGTGCAGCACCTCGTCGGTGATGTCCTTGGGATGCGAGGTGGAGAAGCGCACCCGCAGCTCGGGGCTGATGAGGGCCACGCGCTCCAGCAATTGAGCGAAGTTGACGTGCTCCAGGCCGTCGGGGCTGGCCCATTTGTAGGAATCCACGTTTTGGCCCAAGAGGGTCACTTCTTTGTAGCCGGCGGCCACCAGTTCGCGCGCCTCGTGCAGAATGCTGTGGGCATCGCGGCTGCGCTCGCGGCCGCGGGTAAAGGGCACCACGCAGAACGAGCACATGTTGTCGCAGCCGCGCATGATGCTGATGAAAGCCGAAACCCCGTTGGAGTTCAGGCGCACCGGCGTGATGTCGGCATAAGTTTCTTCGCGGCTGAGCAGCACGTTCACGCCCTTCTGGCCGCCGTCCACCTGGCTGATGAGGCCCGGCAGGTCGCGGTAAGCATCCGGGCCCACCACGAGGTCCACAATTTTCTCTTCTTCCAGAAACTTGCTTTTCAACCGCTCGGCCATGCAGCCCAGCACGCCCACCAGCATGCCGGGCTTGCGCTTCTTGTGTGAGTTAATTTGCGAAAGGCGCATGCGCACGGTCTGCTCGGCCTTCTCGCGGATGGAGCAGGTGTTCAGCAGCACCAAGTCGGCGTTGGCGAGGTCGTCGGTCTTGTCAAAGCCTTCGTCAAACAGGATGCTCGACACGATTTCAGAATCCGAAAAATTCATCTGGCAGCCGTAGCTCTCAATGTAGAGCTTGCGCTGTCGGCCGGTGCGGGTGGCCGCACTCACCCGCACATCGCCGCTGGGGGTAGCCTCGGCGGTCGGTGCGGCTTTGTCTAAAAAATCAAGGGTTAAGAGGGCTTGGGGCATAATTATAGCGCGTTTCGGCGGACGACAAAGATACGTTGGCAACGCCTAAAATGACAGAATGGCAGCTTTAAATCAACGAACAATGGATAATGAGCAATGAACAGTGTGGATGGTCACGCCGAACGCAGTGAAGCGGCTTTGCCTTAAGATAAGATAATGCGGGCGAGATGCTTCGACAAGCTCAGCATGACGTTCCTTTTGCTCATTGCTCATTGCTCATTGCTCATTGCTCATTGCTCATTGATACGTGCGTTGAGCACTTCCAAAAGAGCCTTGGCTTTCAACAAGCACTCGTCGTATTCCCGTTCCGGGTCGGAATCGTAGGTGATGGCTGAGCCCACCTGAAAGCTGAGGTAGCCCGTATCCCGGCGGTACTGCAACGAGCGGATGACGACGTTGAATTCAAAATCGCCGCCGGGCCACCGGTAGCCAATGCTGCCGCTGTAGAGGCCGCGACGGCTGTTTTCGTAGTGCTCAATGAGCTGCATGGCCCTGATTTTGGGCGCGCCCGTCATCGAGCCCATGGGGAAAGTGGCTTTGAGCACGTCCACCAAATCCACATCCGACCGCAGCGCCGCCGTCACCGTTGAAATCATTTGCCACACGTGGCGGAAAGGGTAAAGGCCGAAGAGCTCGGGCACGCGCACGCTGCCGGTTTGCGCGACGCGGGCCAGGTCATTCCGCACCAAGTCAACTATCATCAAGTTTTCGGCCCGCTCTTTCTCGTCGTGGAGCAGCGTGTGGCGCTGGTGCTCGTCCGCTGCCGGCGTGCGACCGCGACGAACTGTGCCTTTGATGGGCTGGGAAATTATTTGTTCCTGGCGGCGCGATAAATATCGCTCGGGCGAGGCGCACAGCAAGTAATGAGCGCGCCACCGAATGAAGCCCGCAAAAGGCGCCGGCGAGGCCTGCATCAACCGCCAGAATACGTCTTCCGGCGCCAGGTCCACGTTTTCGGCATAAAACTCCTGGCACAAATTCAGTTCGTACACTTCGCCGTTGAGGATGTCCTCGCGAATGGCCGCCACGGCGCGCAGGTAATCGGCTTTGGCCATGCGCGGGCGCATGATGGGAACCTGAGGCGCCGGGACAAGCGGTACCGCCTGCGCCAAAATTTGGCCTAACACGCCTTCAACCAGTCCGTGAATCTCAACCGTGCCTTCGCGCCAGCGCAGCCAGGTTTGCGGAGTGAAAAAGTGGAGTTTCGGCCAGTTGAAGCCATCGTGGTTTTGGCTGGTTAGGGCTTCAATGTCATTCTTGACGTCGTAGGTAACAAACCCGACCTGCGGAGCTGAAGCCGCTGATTGGCCGCCGGCCGGTAGGCCGTCGAGGGAATGGCTGGCAGCGGCGTCGGCCTCGGCCACGGCCAGCAGCCGCTCAAATGGCCCGTGTGGGTACGGCAAGTCGTTTGGCTCGAAATAGGCGCAGTGTTCAAAGCCAGCCGCCCAACTCAACGCCCGGGCGCGAAAGTCGGCGGGCAAATCTGCCAATTGAACGGAAAGAGGAAAAAGGGGGCCAGGCACAGGTTTTTCAAATTGCGGGCGGCGTGGGTGGCCGCGAGAATGCTAGGCAGCCGGCCGGCGCCTATTGTAACTCACGAAGGGCCAGACTGGCTTTGGCGTCGGTGCTGTTTTTGTATTCGTGCCAGGGATAATGAAGGGCTTTTTCAAAATAAAAGCGAGCCTGGGCCTTCTTTCCGGCTTGCTGAGCCATGTATCCTTGTTGGAGTGCCGCCTGCGGGGCAAAATAATAAGGCGCCTTGGGGCCGGCCACGGTTTGGGTGCGCTCAAAGTAAAACCAGGCCGAATCGAGCCGGCCCAAGCCTTGATAGGCACGAGCGCGGCGGTAGGGCGCCTCAATTTGGTCGCGCCACAGCGTGGCCGGCGTCACCCGGAAGCTGCCCAGCGTGGCGAGCGCCTGCTGGTCGTAGCCGCCGTCGCTTTGCAGGCGGGCGCGGGTTAGGACAGGATTCAGGGCTTGGGCTTCGTGGTAGTAGTGTTGGGCGTAGTTGTCCTCTTCCACATCGGCCGGGCCGGGCCGGTTAATTTGTTCGCGGTAGCGCGCCGTCACAGAGGCGGGCTGCCCGCCCAGCCAAGCCGCCAAATACAGCTTAAAAGCGGCGTCTTTGCGATAATGCAGCCCCTTGTAGTCGTGCAGGAAAGCCAGGTTCTCGCGTTCCGACGCCGCGTATTGGCCCTGGTACAGCAGTAAGTCGGCGGCCATGTGGTGGAGGAAGGGCACGGGCAGATAGCCAGCGCCGACGGGCCGGGCGCGGTAAGCTGCCAGGGCCTCCTCGCCGCGGTGCTGGCGCTTATTCACGCTGATGAGCAGGTAGGAAAAGAGCAAGCTACCAGGCTGCTGGGCAAACAGGCGCTCGGTGAAGCGCAGGTTTTCCTCGGGTTTTTTGTAGTAGCTCTCTCGAATCAGGGCGAGGTAAATCTGGCTTTCGGTCTGGAAGTCGTTGGGCTGAGTAGCCGCCAGGGCCAGGTTCTTCAGGCCGTTTTCCACGTTGGCGGTGAGGCCGAGCAGGCTCAGAAGCCAATGGTAGCCTTGGGGTAAAGTCCCCACGGCAAATTCGCAGACTCCCAGGGTTTTTCGGGCCGGCAAAAACGACGGGTACCGTTTCACTACGGCCTGCATTTGATGGTAGCCACTGCGCAAATGGTAGCCTCCCACCACCAAATGCTTGAACAACAACTGACTCAGGCCCAAATGCAGCGTGATTTCGGCGCGGGCGTAGTCACGCAACGCACTAGCCGGCGCTTTGTCGAGCGCGGATAAATGAGCTTCCTGCGCCCCAACCAAGGCCTCGTACCGGCTTTCGTCCTGGGTAATAACCAACTCAACAAAATCCGCGCAATTGGCTGCCAGCAGAGGGCCGGGGGACGCCGGAGTTCTGGCCAGCTCTGGGCGCAACAACTCACGGGCAGGATTTAAGCGCAGCTTCAGCACCTGAGCGTAGGCCAAGCGGCTGGCGGGAGTGAGCTGCTCACTGGCCCGCGCAACGGTAGGTAATTCCGCCACTTCCTGCACCGGCCGCGCCCCCGTCAGCCCGGCCATCAACAAACAGCCCAGGGCCACGCGCCGCACGCGCCGTTCACCCCGCAGGGCCGCGTGCCAACCTCGTACAACTTTAAGCGGACTCGCCATGGGGGCAGTGCAGGCAACAAAAAAGGAACGACACGAGGCCGTTCCTTCTTACGATTTCAATCAATGGGTCAGTTTTTGGGGTGTCCCAAAAGTCCAGCTTATACCGCGCGGGCTTCCACGTCGGCCAGAATGCGCCCGCAGTGTTCGCAGACGATGATTTTTTTGTGCGAAATGATGTCGGCCTGGCGCTGCGGGGGCACCGTGTTGAAGCAGCCGCCGCAGGCGTCGCGCCGCACCAGCACCACGGCCAGGCCGTTGCGCACGTTGCCGCGGATGCGGGTGTAGGCCGTCAGCAGGCGCTCTTCCACCGGTTTGGTGGCTTCTTCGCGCTGGGTCATGATGCCGCGCTCTTCTTCTTCGTTCTCGCCCACAATGGTGTCGAGTTCGCTTTTCTTGTTGTCGAGGTCTTTACGACGCTCTTCCAATTTCGCCTTCGTACCGCTGATTTCGGCGTTTTTCACGTCAATCTGGTACTGGGCTTCTTTGATTTTCTTGTCGGCAATCTGGATTTCCAGGCGCTGCAATTCAATTTCCTTGGCAATGGCTTCGAACTCGCGGTTGTTGCGCACGTTCTGCTGCTGCTCGTCGTACTTTTTAATGAGCGACTCGGCGTCTTTGCTGGCTTGCTTGCGGCTCTTGATGAAGTCGTTCAAACCTTGAATTTCCTCGTCAAATTTCTTGACGCGCACTTCGTAGCCAGCAATTTCGTCTTCCAAATCCCGGACTTCCTCGGGCAAATCGCCGCGCACGCGCCGGATTTCATCGAGCTGCGAGTCGAGGTGCTGCAAGGTGAGCAGGGCTTCGAGCTTGGCGGCTACGGGAACGTCGGCGGGGGCCACGGCGGCACTTTTAGCAGTCATACTGAACGGGGTTCGTAGGGGTTTCGGCAATTAAGACCGCAAAAGTACGTTGAAATCCGGCCGTTAGCAAATCCCGAAACACCTCGCTGGTGAACTGTTCGCTCTCAAAATGGCCCACGTCGCAGAGCATGAGTTGGCCTTCGGCCCCAAAAAACTCGTGGTATTTCACGTCGCCGGTCACGTAGGCATCGGCGCCTGCCGCCCGCGCCGCCCCAATAAGGAAGGCGCCCGCCCCGCCGCAAATGGCCACGGTCTTGATGTCCCGTTCAAAAGCCGTGTGCCGCACCACCGGCACCAGCAGCCGCTGCTTGAGCAACTGCCGAAACGCAGCCGGCGCCAGGGCTTCGGGCAGCTCGCCCACCAGGCCAGCGCCCACTTCCTGGTGCACGTTTTCGAGCTTAATTAGCTCGTAGGCCACTTCCTCGTAGGGATGCGCGGCCCGCAGTGCCCGAAGCACGGCCGCTTGCCGGTGCAGCGGCAGCAGCACTTCCAGGCGCAGCTCGGGCACGGTTTCAGGCTGGTGTTGCGCGCCGATGGCGGGCCGAGTGCCCGCGCCGGGGGTGAAGGTGCCGGTGCCTTCGGTTCGGAAGCTGCAGTTGGCGTACTGGCCTACATGGCCGGCGCCGGCGGCATACAACGCGGCCAGCACGCGGCCGGCCACGTCGGCTTCCTGGTCCTGGGGCCGGTGGGGCACGTAGGTGATGAGGCGCGCCAGGGTGCCGCTTTGCGGGGCCAGCACGCGGGTTTTGAGGAGGCCTAATTTTTCGGCGAGCTTGTCGTTCACGCCGCCGCGCACGTTGTCGAGGTTGGTGTGGGCGGCGTAAATGGCCACGTCGTTTTTGAGGGCCGCGATGATGGTTTGCTCCACTTCGTTGGCCCCGGTCAGGCGCTTCAGGGGGCGGAAAATGACGGGGTGATGCGCCACCACCACGTTGCAGCCGCGGCGCACGGCCTCGGCCACCACGGCCGGGGTGCAGTCGAGGGCAATGAGGACGCCCGTGATTTGGGCATGGGGGTGGCCGCATTGCAGGCCGGCGTTGTCGTAGCTTTCCTGGTAGGCGAGGGGCGCGGCCGCCTCCAAAAGGGTGACCAAGTCTTGAACAGTGGGCATGGAGCGAGGTGAATG
>DASVTG010000217.1:0-4731 GCA_036387695.1 Hymenobacter sp.
AACCTGGGACACTGGCCGGCCCGTACTTGCCACGGACGTTGCCTTCACGCTGAAACTGATGTTCTGCCCGGGTCTGCCCAACGAGGCGACCCGCAGCCGCTACCAGTTCATTCAATCGGTGGTGCCCGCGCCTGCTTCCCCCCGGAGTTTCACCATCGTATGCCGCGGCCAAGCCGTAGAATACGCTCGCACGTCCGGCGACTTTTTTGTGTTGTCCGAAGCGGCCGTTGACCCCCGCGGCATACTCCGGCGCTACGAGTTGGCCGCATTGCAGCGGTGGTCCCCTACCTCCCCGCCTGACTCGGCCCTACAGCGCCTTGTGCGCCGCTACCAGGAAATGGTGTCTGGTCGCTCGGCGCAGCTGCTGCCCGGCTGCGGCCCCTATCAACTAACAAAGTGGGAGAAAGACCGGTACCTCACCTTCCGCCGCAAGCCGCGCTGGTGGGCCGACGAACTGCGTCCCGTTGCGGCGGTGCTTCAAGCCCGTCCCAAACAAATTGAGTACGTCATCATTCCCGATGCGACCACGGCCACGCTGGCCCTGCAACGGGGCGACCTGGATGTGTACCCGCAGGTGCCCGCCCGAGAATTCGCCCGGCTGCGCGCTTCCCCGGCCGGCCACAAAAGCCTGAGGTTCTATTCCTCCCCTTCTTACGACGTCGTAACGGTCGGCTTCAATACCCAGCGCCCCTATTTGGCCGACGCCCTCACCCGCCGCGCCCTAAGCCGATGCTTTGACGCAGGCGGGCTGATGCGGGCCACGCAGTTGGGCGAAGGAATGCGCACTGTGGGAATCATCAGCCCCACGGACCGCACCAACTACAACGACAAGCTGGCACTGTTGCCTTTCGACCTCAAGGGCGCCGCTGCGCTCCTGCGCCAAGCCGGCTGGCAACCGGGAGTTGCCCAGACCGGGGCTGGCTGGTGGCGCCAAGCCCCCGGCGGCCCTCGCCAGCAGCTTCGCCTGGCGGTGCGGTACCGAGCCGACGAAACGCTGTTTGCCACCGTGGCATTGCAATTTCAAGCCGCCGCCGCCCAACTCCAGGTGCCCGTCACGCTTCAGCCCACCGAATCCGTGGCGTTTGTGACGGCGGCCCAAAAGGGAGATTACGACGTGAGCGTGCGGCTGCTACGGGGCAACCCCTTCATGTTCAATTACAGGTCGCTGTTTCATTCGCAAGGAGCAGACAATTCTACCGGCTTTCGCAACGCCGCGAATGACCAGCTAATTGAAGCCATTACAAGGGCCAAAAGCGAACCCCAGCGGGCGGAACTGCTGCGCCGCTTCCAGGCCCTGATGCAGCAGGAGACGCCAATAGTGCCCTTGTTTTTTCTGCCCAACCGCGTGGCGGCCGACCGTCAGCTCATCGGCGTGCAAATCACCAGCATCAGGCCCGGCTATTCTTTGGCGACCGCCGAACGCGTGCCGAAAACTTCACCCGTTCCGTAGCCAATGGCCCGGTTATTACTCTGGCGCTTGGTTAGAACGGTGCTGGCGGTGTGGGCCCTGGCGTCGGTGGTGTTTCTGCTGAGCCACCGCGACTCGGATGCGGCGGTGCAAATGGCCCTGCCCGAAACTTCTGAGCAGGGCGCGGACGGCCCGGCATCTACTCCGGCCGGACGCCTCGCCACCCAGCGGGCCATCGAGCAACGCTTGGGGTTGGATGTGCCGTTGTTTTACGCAAGCCGAAGCTGGCCCGCCGGGGTTGCGCAGTGGCAGTGGCACGGCGCGCACAACCAGTACCACCGCTGGCTCAGCCGCCTGCTGCACGCCGACCTGGGCACCTCTTTTCGCACGGGCCAACCAGTGGCGGCCCGCTTGGGCCACGCCTTGTCTTTCACCCTGCCGCTGACTGGCACGGCGGCGTTGCTGGCAGTGCTGGGCGCCCTGGCCCTGGGCCAACGCACCGCCGCTGGCCCGCGCTGGCAGCGGCCAATGCGGGCGCTGCTCATGGGCGTGCACGCGCTGCCCTTGTTCATGGTGGCGCTGGTGTTGCTGCTGGTGTTCGCCAACCCCGAGGTCCTTGGCTGGTTTCCGGCTTATGGCCTCGACCAACCCGCTGATGCCGAAGCCGGTGCGTGGAGCCGCGTGGGCGTATACGCCCTGCACATGGCGTTGCCCGTCATTGCCCTCACCGTCACGGCGCTGCCGGAGCTTGCCCTGCAGCTCGACGCCGCCTTGGTCCGGGAGCTGCGCACCAACTACGCCACCACCGCCCGCGCCAAGGGCCTAGCCGAAGGCGCCGTCGTTCGGCACCATGCCCTTCGCAACGCCCTCTTGCCCACCCTCACGCAAATTGCCGAACTGCTGCCCTCGCTGGTGGCAGGGGCGGTGGTGGTGGAAGTGGTGTTTGCGCTGCCCGGCATGGGGCGCCTGCTGGCCGAGGCCGCGGCCTCGCGCGACTACCCCGTGCTGGTGGGCGGCGTGCTGCTCACCGGGGCAGCCCGCTTGCTGGCACTCCTCCTCGCCGACCTTCTTTATTTTTGGGCTGACCCCCGCATCCGGTGGCAATCCTGACTCTTCGCTTTGTTTCCTGGCCTCGGAAGCTCGCCTTGCTCTGGCTGGGCGTGGTGCTGCTGGTGGCGGCTTTGGCGGCCGTGCTGCCGCTGCCTTACCCGCCCGCTGTGCCCGATTTGGCCCACGTGGCGCAGCCGCCCATGGGCCCAGGCCACCACTGGCTGGGCACCGACACGCAGGGCCGCGACGTGCTGAGCATACTTGTGTTCGGGGCCCGCACCGCGGTGCTGATCACGGTCCCGGCCGCCGTTTTATCGGCAGTGCTGGGCGCGTTAGCGGGAGGAGCGGCCGGCTTTTGGGGCAATGCGTTGCGCTTGCCTGTGCCTTACTGGCTGTTAACTTTTGGTGGTGGTTGGTGGGCATTGCAGCTGCCTGGGCCAGCGTTGGGGTTGGCAGCGGGGGCCCTTGGCTTGGCGGCGCTCTGCCTTATTCGCGGGGGCAAGCGCCGTTTGCCTACCTGGGCGCTGCCCATTGATTCCGTGGTGATGGGCGCGGCCACCTTGCTCGACACCATTCCCCGGTTGGTGCTAGTGGTTAGCATAGCGGCCGGGGCGCAGGTGTCGATGGGCGGGTTGCTGGCTTTGCTTGCCCTGACGGCTTGGCCGCATCCGGCGCGATTGGTGCGCGCGCAGACGCTGAGCGTGCGGGCGCTGCCCTTCGTGGAAGCGGCTCGCGCCGCCGGCATACCGGCCGCGCAAGTGTGGCTGCGCCATGCCCTGCCCCACGCCATACAACCGCTGCGAACGTCGTTTCCGCTCAGTATAGCGAGTCTTTTGGGGCTCGAAAGCACCTTGTCGTTTTTGGGCATAGGCTTGCCCCCCGATGCAGCAAGCTGGGGGCATTTATTGGCAACCGTCCGCAGTGAGCCCACGGCGTGGTGGGCATTTATTTTTCCTTCTATCTGTCTGCTATTCACAATATTAAGCCTTAGCATAATAGCCCAAGCAAGAAGCCACGTCATGAAAACCAGTTGATTTAAGGGCTACGAAGTCTCATCGAATTGCCTGCGAGAAACGGTCTTCGTCTCCAAGAGCCGATGTCACAATTGACCATTTTTTTCGGGACTAAAAAGGTAAAATTGGCACCAAGTATTTTAGCTAAATAATCTGAATTACAGATATTTAAAGGAAGTCATTGGAATAGTACAGCGGCTAATAAGGCTTTTTTTCCAGCAAATAGTTGTGATTTTCTTGCAAGAAGCGGCAATTCTTCATGTCGCTTTCAAAAGCGTTATGTCCTTTTTTTAGGTAAAATACAGCGGTAACCTTGTATTGCCTTAGAGCCAGTTGTAATCGCCTCTCGGCAACATCGCCCTTCTCTTCTACCCCCCTGCTCAATATGTATCTACTTATTTACCCGTCCTTAACCAGTCCTCGACAGCCCCAAACGCCGAGCCGGTTGGCTCGTCCCATTTCGGTGGGCATTGATTTCGTAACTCCCGATGGCATGGTGGTACCACGCGCCTTGGGCGAAGCCGCCTTGCTAGGCCGCACCGCCGTGCTGGTAGGTGGCCTGCTGGTGGGAGTGTGGCCCCAATCTTAAGCAGTCCTTTCCCGTTTCTACTTTTTAGGGTTTTCCAACGAACCCTCTTTCTCTTCCGCCAAATTTCGATTCACTCGAGCCCAGCATCTTCTCACTCTTTTCTCCATTGCTCACCGGCTACCCCTGTTGAGTTTAAACCCGCCGTCTACCCCGGCGGGTTTTTTTTAGCCCATCGGTGCCGCACTCTGGGCGCTGACGATGGCGATGCCTTCGGCGAAAGTGCGCGGGCGGTAGCCCAGTTCGTGACGTGCTTTGTCGATGCGAAAACCGGTGCGCGCGGGGCGTCGCGCCGGCTGCGAGAAAGTGTTGGCGTTTACTCGTTCAATCAACCGGTAGTCGAGACCAAAATGGGCGGCCACGCGCAAGGCCATGTCATACGGCGTCAGCATTTCGGCCCCGCTGATGTGGTAGATGCCCTGCGCGCCGTGCCGGGCCAGCAGCCAGCAGCCCTGGGCCAGGTCCTCGGCCAGGGTGGGCGTGCGCCATTGGTCGTCCACCACTTTTATGGCTTTGCCGGCTTGCAGTGAGTCGCGCACCCAAAGCACGATGTTGGTGCGACCGTATTCGTGGGCCGCTCCGTACACCAGTACGGTGCGGGCAATGGCCCACGCATCAGCGCCGGCTTGCACCAACCGTTCGGCAGCGAGCTTGCTCTCGCCGTAGAAATTAAC
>DASVTG010000218.1:0-4908 GCA_036387695.1 Hymenobacter sp.
GGATTTTGGCCTTCGTCCTTCAGCAGAAGGGAGGACAGCTCGTGGCGCGCGGCCAAGCGCGGGAGGCGAAGCACGGGGGTCATGCCTTCGCCCAGGGTTACTTTGTTCTCGTCGTGCAGCAGCGGCAGCAGCGCGCCGTAGCGCCACATGGACGTGTCAGCCTGGTCGATGACATCGCGGCTCAGGGGCTCGTACAAGTCGTAATTGGCCACCAGGGGCAGGCTGCAGCAAGAAGAAACGCGCTGTAAATCGAACGCGGAATGCGCTTGGCCGCACTGCGAGCAGTGCAGCGCCACCAGGCGCGAGAGGGATTCGGAGGCTACCAGATTCATCTACAAAGGGTGAAATAATGAACTGGTGAGGCAGTGAGTTTGATGGTCTGGTGGTGCCGCTTGCGCAGATGGCGCATTTAAAGCGTCAAACTCACCACCTCACACCTCACCATTTCACCGCCCCAAAGTACGGGAACTGCTCAGCCTTGGTATGCCTGCCGGGGATGGGTATTTGGAATAGGCTATGCCTTGCCGGAATAGTAGCGCTTGGTGAAAAGCAGAAAGTCCTTATAAGGCGCGTTGTTCTCGGTGCCCTTGCGCTGAATGAAGTTGAACTCGCGCTTCAACGGAAAATTCTTGATTTTCACTTCCGAGAATTCGCCCGAAGCCAACTCTTTTACCACGGCTTGGCGCGGCAAAAAAGCCAGGCAACTGTCTACCCGCACGAAGTTTTTGAGGGCTTCGGTGCCGCCCAGGCGCACCCTCACGGGCAGCGCCGCCAGCTTGATGCGGTGCCGGGCCAGGGCTTCTTCGAGCACGGCCAGCGTGCCCGAACCGGCCTCACGCAGCGCCAACGGGGTGGCCAGCAGGTCGTGCACTTCGAGGGTGCGGTTTTCGAGGGGGTTGTGGGCGGCGCACACGGCCACCACGTCGTCGGTGAGCAGGGGCGTGTAGGTCACGTTGCTCACTTTGTGGATGCCTTCGATGATGCCCAGCTCGATTTCGTGGTCGAGCAAGGCACGCAGGATGTTGTCGGAATTGCGGTTTTTGAGGCTGAGCTGGCGGTTGGGGTGCAGGCGCAGGTAGGCCGATACCACGGGCGGCAGCACGTAGAGCGAAATGGTGGTGCTGGCCCCGATGATAAGGTGCAGGCTGGGCGCAAACTCCGTGCTCAACTCGCTCATTTCCTGGTGCAGCTCCTGCTGCAGCTGCTTGGCTTGCAGCAGCTTCTGGTAGAGCTTGAGCCCCGCCGGCGTGAGTTGAATGCTGCTACCGAGGCGCTCGAACAAGCCCGT
Source organism: Hymenobacter sp. (assembly GCA_036387695.1). Lineage (GTDB taxonomy): Bacteria > Bacteroidota > Bacteroidia > Cytophagales > Hymenobacteraceae > Hymenobacter. The sequence goes on from DASVTG010000218.1 coordinate 1,289, forward strand.
TTTGTAGTGCTCTTCCAGCGCCTTCACCTGCTTGCTCACCGCCGACTGGCTGATGAACAGCGCCTGGCTGGCCTTGGTGAAGCTCAGGCGCTGGGCCACTTCGAGGAAAACTTCGTGCGGGTGCGAAAGCATAGGGTTAAGCAAGAATACCAATCAGCCAGCAATACCAATCAGCCGGCCGCCGTTGCAGCGCGGCCGGCGCTGAGCCGGTGCGGCGTCGGCCGCGCTGCAACGGCGGCGCAAAGGTCGGTAGCTTTGCGGCGTACGTCCTCGCCCCTGCCCATGCCAACCCAAACCTTCGTTGCCTTCGACGCCGACGACACGCTGTGGCCCAACCAGCCGCATTTCGACCACGTCGAGCTTCAACTCCTGCGGCTGCTGGCGCCGTACGCCGACGAGCCCACCATCAACGCGCGGCTCTACGACGTGCAGCGGGCCAACATGCAGCTGTTCGGCTACGGGGCCAAGTCGTTTATGCTGTCGATGATAGAAACCACCATTCAGCTCTCGGGTGGCGCCGTGGTGGGGGCCGAGATTCAGCAAATTCTCGACTTGGGCAAGGAATTGCTGCGCTTCCCCATCGAGCCGCTGCCCGACGTGGTGGAGGTGCTTACGGAGCTCAAGCGGCGCGGCCATCAGCTGCTGGTGCTCACCAAAGGCGACTTGTTTGACCAGGAAAGCAAGCTGGCCCGCTCCGGCCTGGGCGACCTGTTCGACTACGTCGAGATTGTGAGCGAGAAGAACGAGCCCACTTATCAGCGCCTCTTCACGCGCCTCCAGGCCACGCCCGAGAACTTTGTGATGATTGGTAACTCCCTGAAATCCGACGTTCTGCCGGTGGCGCGCCTGGGCTACCCGGCCGTGCACGTGCCCTACCACGCCAACTGGATTCACGAGCACGTGCCCGCCGAACAGCTAGTGGACGTGAAGTTCCACACCGTGACGGCGCTGCGCGAAGTGCTGAACTTCGTGCGCTAGCGGGGGCTACAGCGCCAGCAGCGCTCCGTACACGCCGTCCACCACCTGGGCCATGCGCGGGAAATCGAGCGTGTCAATGGTGTCGGTTTTCTGGTGATAGTGGGGGTTACGTAGGAAGGACGTGTCGTTAATCATCACGGCATTGTAGCCGTAGTGCCAGTAGTTGCGGTGGTCCGAGAGGCCGGCCAGGCCCATTTCCGCCGGCAGGTTGATGCGCTGCACGTCGAGGCGGCCGGCGTGGGGCTTCATCAATTGCTGCACCTGTTGGGTGAAAGCCTCCTGGCCGGTTTTCCCGACCACCACAATGAAGTTACCGGTGCTGGGGTAGAGTTTGGCCAGGGCTTCGTTGGGGAAGCTTTGCGAGCCGGGCTGGTCGCTGAAGTAGCCAATCATTTCGTAGCAAACCATGGCCCGCACTTGGGTGCCGGCCGCGTGCAGGGCCTTGGCGTGTACGGCGCTGCCCATGTGCTCGGTGGCGAAGTAGGGCGGCTCCTCGTTGGGGTAGGCCACGAAATCAATGCGGTGCTGGAGCGCGGGCTGGTTGAGGTGCAGCAGGCGGGCGGTTTCCAGCAGGCCGGCCACGGCGCTGGCGTTGTCGTCGGCGCCGGGCTGGTCGCCGCACACGTCGTAGTGCGCGCCCACGATGATGCGCTCGGCCTCGGGCGGGCCAAAGGAGGCTATGATGTTGCGGTAGCGCCGGCCGTCGGCTGTGAACGCCTGCTCCGACACCGTGCCGCGCAGCTTTTCAAAGCAGCCCTTGATGTAGTCGGCCGCCTTGTTGAGGGATTGCAGGTTGTGGCAGTTGCGGGCGGGTTGCAGGTTGGTGAGGAAGGCGACGTCGGCGTGCAGGCGGGTTTGGTCGGCGGGCATAATGGGCGGGGTTGGTAGGGGATTTTATACGGTTAGGGAGGCGATGGGGAGGTTGGTCGAGCTTATAAAATGGTGGGAGGCTTCGGCCCCGCGGAACCTCACCCCCGGCCCCTCTCCCCAGGAGAGGGGAGCCACGGCGGCGCGGCCGTAGCGTGGACTTTCAGTCCGCGGGTAAATTGTACAGATGTGAGCAACTCGCGGACTAAAAGTTCGCGCTACAACTACACTTCGTCCGGCTCCCCTCTCCGCAGGAGAGGGGTCGTACCCGGTAGGGCCGGGGGTGAGGTTCCGCGGGGTGAGACCCATAGGAGTAACTCAACTCAGGATTAAGCTTCTGCAAGCAGCATCTAAAAAGCCGGAATATATCTACCTTCCCGCGTCCTTACGCTCCCGCTTTTTATGCACCTCCCATCTCTGCGCTGCTTACCCCTCCTACTGCTGTTTCTGACGGTATTTGCCGCCGCTTCGTGCTCTAAAAAGTCGGCCCAGGAACAGGCCGCCACCGAGCAAACCGACGGCGAAGAAATCGACCCGTATTCCAACCTCGTCTTCACGTTTGATGAGGCCGTGGTGGCCGACGCCCAGCTCAACCGCTGGGACACCACGCAGTACGTGAAGTTCACGCCGGCCGTGCGCGGCAAGTTCAAGTGGACCGGCGACCGGGAGCTGACCTTTTCGCCGCTGGAGCCCTTCCGCCCCAGCACCGTGTTCGACGCCGCGCTGCGCACCGAAAACATGCCCAGCGGCAAAGACAAGCTGGAACTGAACCGCCGGCGCTTCCACACGCCCTACTTGGGCATGGCCACGCCGCAGGTGTTCTACGGCCGCTCCACCAAGGCCGCAGGCACCGCCGAACTGCGCGCCAACCTCGTGTTCAACTACCCCGTCCGGCCCGTGGACCTGCGCCCGCTGCTGCGCGTGACGCAGGACGGCAAGCCCATTGCCGTGCAGCTCATCTCGGCCGAGCCCGACAAGATTCTGGGCCTCAGCTTCACGCAGGACGTGAAGCCCGGCGCGGCCCTGACCGTGGAAGTGGCGCCCGGCCTGGTGCCCGCCGTCGGCGGCAAGGCCACCGACAAGCCCCTGACTGCGCAGATGGACGTACCCGAACCGCAAATTCTGGAGGTGCGCGAGTTGACCGGCTCTCTGGTAAACGGCGAGGCCGTGGTGACGGTGCTCACCAACCAGCCAGTAGCCGTGAATGACATTCAGACTTCGCTGAAGGTGTCGCCGAGCGCGCCGTTTGCCATTGAGGCACTGGAAAGCGGCTTTGCGCTGAAGGGCAGTTTTGTGGTGGGCAAAACATACCAGGTGACGCTGGCTTCCGGGGCGCGCGGGCTGCTGGGCGGGCAGTTGTATGAGCCCTACAGCCAGTCGGTTTCGTTCGCGGCCGAACGGCCCAGCATCAGCTTTGCCAGCGGCGAGAAGGCAATGTACCTCGACGCGCTGGGCACCCGCAACCTGGGTTTGCGCATCAATGAGGTGCAAAAAGTGAAGGTGACTATCGCCAAGGTCTACGCAAACAACATTCAGCAACTGCTGCGCGGCGAACCTAGCTACGGCTACCCCGGCTACGATGGCGAGGAAAGCGAATTCGACGAAGGCAGCAACCGCGACGAAGACGGCGAGTACATCGACCGCAGCTTCCGCTACTACGACACCGAGAACATCGGCAACGTCATTTCCGAGCGCACCATTTCCGTCACGGGCCTGCCCAAGTCCGGCGGCCTGCGCCTGCTGAACCTCGACCTGAAAGAGCTGGAGTTTCAGGG
>DASVTG010000219.1:0-8961 GCA_036387695.1 Hymenobacter sp.
ACAACAACAAACTCACCACCTCACCATTTCACCCCTCACCGCTCATTCCGGCAGCAGGCCCTGGCGGGCCGCCAGCTTGATGAGGGCGGCGGTATTCCGCGTCTGGGTCTTGTCCATGATGTTCTGGCGGTGCGTCTCGACGGTGCGCTTGCTGGTGAAAAGCTTGACGGCAATTTCGGCGTTGGTGAGGCCCTCGGCCACCAAGCCCAGCACTTCCATTTCGCGCTTGCTCAGGCCCAGGGCAGCCCGGGCGGCTTCGCTGCTGGCGGGCGTGGCGATGTGGAACCGGCTCAGCAAGGCCAAGCCAATGGCCGAACACAGAAAGGAACGGCCGGCCGCAACCGTTTTCAGGCCGTGCACGAGTTCCGAGGGTTGGGAGCTTTTCAGCACGTAGCCGTGGGTCCCGAGGTCGAATACCCGGGCCACGTACTGCTCGTTGGTGAGCTCGCCCCGGGCCAGCACGCGCAGCTGCGGGTATTGCCCCCGCAGGGCCGGCAGCAGCGCCATGGCATCGGGGCCTGGCAAGTTCAAGTCGAGCAACACCACGGTGGGCACGCAATCGGCAAGTTGTGCCAGCAATTCGTCGCCATTGCCTGCTTCGCACACCACTTCCACGTCCGTGGCGCCTTCCAAACCGAGGCGAAGCGCCGCACGCGTCGGAGGGTGGCCATCGGTGAGGAGCAAACGAATCATAAAAAAGCAGCAGGCAAAAGGCGAGGAAGCTCAATTCAAGGCGCAAGCGGCCGTTAAATCAACTTCGAGCAACCCGAAAGTACAACTTCGGAAAAAGCAGGCGGCGAGCGTTGCCTTAAAAGCAGTATAAATCCCTGCAAAAAAGAATGCCGGGACGGTCGATTTGGTACAAATACGTAGCAAGGTTTTGCGTATAGTCCCTTTCACCCAACTTTGTTGGTTGATACCCGTTTCGCCATTGCTAACTTATTTTCGCCATGACCCGCATTCTTCTTGCTGACGACCACACCATTTTGCGCGACGGCATCCGGGCGCTGCTTTCGGCCGACGCCGACCTCGACGTGGTGGGCGAGGCCAGCAACGGCGCCGAGGTGCTGGCCATGCTCGAAACCACCCCCGCGGACGTGGTGCTGATGGACGTGCAAATGCCCGTGCTCGACGGCTTTGCCACCATGCCGGAGCTCCGCCGCCGCTTTCCCGAGGTGCGCGTGTTGGTGCTCACCATGCTGGACCACGAAAACTACGTGGCCCGCATGTTCGACGCCGGGGCTTTGGGCTACGTGCTCAAGAATGCGGCCATCAGCGAAATCACGCACGCCATCCGCACGGTGGCCGGTGGCAACCAGTTTTTGTGCACCGAAATCGGGCTGAACATGCTCTACAAAGCCGTGGCGCAGTCGGCCAGCGTGAGCATTGACGACGGCGGGGGCCACGCGGGTTCCGAGCTCACGGCCCGCGAGTTGGAGGTGCTCAAACTCATTGCCGAAGGCCTCACCAACGGCGAAATATCCGACAAGCTCTTCACCAGCAAGCGCACCATCGAGACGCACCGCCAGAACATCATCGCCAAAACCCAAGCCAAAAACACCGCCGCGCTCATCAAGCTGGCCGTGAGCCGGGGGCTTATTTCTTAAAGCAGTCCACCCACGGCGCTGATGCTCAGGGCCACGATGGCGGTGTTGAAGCCAAAGGAAATGATGGCGTGCAGCAAGGCCGTGCGGCGCTGCCGCCGGCCGGGAATGGTAACGTCGGCCGTTTGGGCGGCCATGCCGATGGTGAAAGCGAAGTAGGCAAAGTCGAGGTAATCGGGTTCGGGGTCATGGCCGGGGAATTCCAGGCCGCCCGTGTCGCCGCCTTTGGTCTTGTCGTTGTCGTAGTAAATGTGGGCGTAGTGCAGCGTGAACACGGTGTGTACCAGCAGCCACGACTCCAGCACGGCCGCCACGCTCAGGGCCACGTGGCGGGTCAGGGCCCCGCGCGACAGCGAATCCAGGGTGCCGAGCAAGGCCACCACGGCCATCAGGCTCGCCGCCGCGGCCACCAGCACAAACACAAAGGCCACAATTCGGCTGAGGTCCTCGCTGTTGGCCACTTTGCGGATGCGGGCGGCGTCGGCCGTGAACATGGCGGCCGCAATGATGAGCAGCGTGCTGCCCGCGTACACGTCCCAGGCCGCCACCGAGCGGCTGACGGCGTCCTCGCCGGCCGGGGCCAGCGCCCAGGCCAGGGCCCCGAGCGCCAGGCCAATGAGCAGCCGGTACTTGGCCGAAATCTGCCCAATGCGGTGGATGATGCGAAAAATAGCGGAAGGGGACGACTGCGGCACGGGGTGCAAAGTAACGCGCGGCGGCGCGAGGCCGCGCCGGCTTGCCCAATCGGCGGGCTCGCGCGCAATTCCCGCCCTTGGGGTTTCCTTTGTGGCCGCTGTCACTTCTCTCTTGCTTTGCTGCTCATGAATCTTGCTCCGCTTACCGGCCTCTACACGCCTTCGCTCGCCCTCGTCACCGACTTGTACCAACTGACCATGGCCTACGGCTACTGGCAGCAGGGCATGCAGGACCGGGAGGCGGTGTTTCACCTGTACTTCCGCAAGGCGCCGTTTCAGGGCGGCTACGCGGTGGCCGCGGGGTTGGCGCTGGCCGTGGACTGGGTCGAGAACCTGCACTTTTCCGAAGATGATTTGGCCTACCTCGGCAGCCTGCGGGGCAGCAAGGGCGGCGTCATGTTTCCCGCCGAGTTTCTGGAATACCTGCGCCAGTTGAAATTCACTTGCGACATCGACGCCGTGCCCGAGGGCACCGTGGTGTTCGGCAACGAGCCCATTATGCGGGTGCGCGGGCCGCTGCTGCAAGCCCAGCTGCTGGAAACGGCGCTGCTCACGCTCATCAATTTCCAAACCCTGATTGCCACCAAGGCCGCCCGCATCCGCGAAGCCGCCGGGCCGAGCGACCAGATTCTGGAGTTCGGCCTGCGCCGGGCGCAGGGCTTTGATGGCGGCATTGGGGCCAGCCGGGCCGCTTACTTGGGCGGAGCCGACGCCACCAGCAACGTGCTGGCCGGGCAGCGCTTCGGCATTCCGGTGAAGGGCACGCACGCCCACAGCTGGGTGCAAGCGTTTGGCGACGAAACGCAGGCGTTTTCGGCCTACGCGCAGGCTTTCCCGGATGACTCCGTGTTTCTGGTCGATACTTACGACACGATTGAGGGCGTGCGCCGGGCCATTCACGTGGCCCGCGAGATGCGCGCCAACGGCCACGAATTGGCCGGCATCCGGCTTGATTCGGGTGACCTGGCCTATCTCAGCCGCGAAGCCCGCGCCGTGCTCGACGAGGCCGGCTTCACGGAAACGCGCATCGTGGCCAGCAACGACTTGGAGGAAAACCTCATTACCAGCCTCAAGCAACAGGGCGCCCGCATTGATACCTGGGGCGTGGGCACGCAACTCGTGACGGCCTACAACCAGGCCGCGCTGGGGGGAGTGTACAAGCTAGCGGCCTTGCGCAAAGCCGACGACTCGGGCTGGGACTTCACCATCAAGCTCTCGGAGCAGGTGGCCAAAACCAGCATTCCCGGCATTCTGCAAGTGCGGCGCTACCTCAACGAGTACGGCAAGCCCCGCGCCGACATGCTCTATAACACCGCCGAGCCCCTTCCCGACCAGCTCACCATCATCGACCCGGCCGACATCACGCGCCGCCTGGCCATCAAATCCGAAACGAAGTTTAAAGAGTTGCTCGAGCCCGTGTTCCGCCAAGGTCAGCGCGTGCTGGACCTGCCCACCCTCGCCGAAAGCCGCGCCCACGCCCAGCGCGAAGTGCAAAGCCTGGACCCTAGCATCCGCCGCTTCCTCAACCCCCACACCTACCCCGTGGGCCTGGAAAAAACCCTCTGCGAGTACCGCACGCAGCTGATTTTGGACAAGCGGCCGGTGCGCGGGGCGTGAGGTGCACCCTTACTAAGAAAAGTGAGAAGACCGCGATGAGTGGCAATATGAGGCCGCCCAGACCTTCGCCAGCGAAGGTTTCAAGCCGCCAAAATGAATAATAGGCAGGCAACCGATATGAGGGCAGCTCCCACCACGAGCAGAGTAATGCCCGCAAGCTTTGCGGGGAAATCACTAGGTTCTTTCAGCAGTTTGTACGCGACAAAAAGCAGCGTACCTCCTGTCAGCAGGGCCACTAATCCAGCGGCGTTCAGAAATGGAGCTATCGACCCCAGCAGAAGGAAAGGCACCATTAGAAGTTAGTTTTTGAGAGAGGCGTACTAGAGCGTGAGGACAATTACCCAGCTCTTTCGGAGTTGCACTCCGGAAGCGACCCTGCTGGGGACTTGTAGTCCCCAATCGGTGAACGCAGACCGCCAAACGGGCGGAGTAAAACTCCACGGCAGAGCCGACTTTCGGAGTGCAACTCCGAAAGAGCTGAGAGCTGACGACTAATTAAACACTATGCGTACCGCAACTCGCCAGCGCTCACGCGCAGCTTCACGCCGCTTTCGGCGGTGAGTTGCCCGGCCACCTGAGCCGCATAGCCATTGCCTTGCAGCGAAGCCACCACGGCAGCGGCTGATGCTTCTTCAGTGACAATGAGCATACCGGTGCCCATGTTCCAGTAGAGGTAGGCCGTTTCGGCATCAATTCCGCCTATTTCGCAGAGACGCTGCATGGCGGGCAGGGGCTCAAATAGGTTGTCCAATACGGCGCCAAGGCCGTTTTTGAGGACGCGCTGGAAGTTGTCAGCCACGCCACCGCCGGTAATGTGGGCCACGCCGTGCACGGGCAATCCGGCATCCAGCAGGGCCGAAACGCCGGGCGAGTAGATGAGCGAGGGTGCGAGCATGGCATCGCCCCAGGTGGCGTGCTGGTCGGCGTCGGTGCCATCGTATGAGGCTTCGTGCCAGTTGTCTCCGAAAAGCCGTTGCAGCGTTTTGCGGGCCAGCGAGTAGCCGTTGGAGCGGAACGAGGGCGAGCCCAGCGCCACCACCACGTGGCCGGCCTGGGCCGTTTTGCCGCTCAGGGGCTGGGCCAGGCTGGGGTGCAGCACCCCGATGGCCGTGGAGCACCAGTTGAAGTTCATTTTCGCGCCCGGCCAGCCGCCGATGCGATTGCCCAACTCCGCAATTTCGCCGCCGGTGATGGCCACTTGCGCAAAATTGGCCGCATCGTGCAGGCCGCGCATCATCTGGTCTACCACGTCGTAATCGAGGTGGTTCACGTCGATGATGTTGGAGAGGTTGGTGGGCACGAAACCGGCGGCGATGAGGTCATCGGCCGTCATGGCAATGAGGTCGTAGCCGAGGGTGTCGTACTTATTCAGGCGCTCGGCCACTTCAATCTTGGTCCCGATGCCGTCGGAGCTGATGCCGAGCCGTTCCGCGCCGAAACGGATTTCATTGGAGAAACCGCCGTCGAGGTCTTGGGCGGGCTCGCCGGGCTTGCCTGCGCGGTTTTGGAAGGTCTTCTTTGACCAGTTGTAGGCGTTGCGCGAGGCGGCATTGCCTTCTTCAATGGAGTAGCCGGCGGGGTTTTCGGGGGAGGCGGACATGAGGGGCTGTATGCGAAAGAAAATGTCAGACAAAGAAAGAACGTCATGCTGAGCTTGCCGAAGCATCTCTACCACGAGAGTAATCATTTACTCCAGCAATAGAGATGCTTCGGCTCCGCTCAGCATGACGTTCTTAGAATTTAATTGAAGTTAATGCTCTGTCGGAGCGGGTGCTTTGGCGCTCACCGACTGGCCTTTTTTGTCGCCGCGGTGGCTGGCGCGCTCCTCCTGCACGTGGCGCAGGTAGTGGGTCACGTCGCCGGTAGGGTACTTGCCCGAGAAGCAGGCGAAGCAGCTGCCGCCGTGGCCTTTTTCTTCGGCGAAAAGCTCCTGCAAATCTGCTAAATCCTGGTAGATAACCCGGTCGGCTTCGATGTAGCGGCAGATTTCGTCCTCCGTGTAGTTGGCCGCAATCAGCTCGGTGCTCATGGCCATGTCGATGCCGTAGATGCAGGGCGACACGATGGGCGGGGCGCTGGAAATGAAGTAAACTTCGGAGGCACCGGCGTCGCGCAGCAGGCGCACGATGCGGCGCGAGGTGGTGCCGCGCACGATGCTGTCGTCCACCACGGCCACCTTTTTGCCTTCCACAAACTCGCGGATGGGGTTCAGCTTCTTCTTCACCACGTCCTCGCGCCCGGCCTGGGTGGCCACGATGAAAGAGCGGCCCATGTGGTTGTTCTTCACCAAAGCGCGGCGGTACGGCACGCCGATGGCCTCGGCCAACCCGGAGGCAGCGAAGTAGCCAGAGGAAGGCACGTCAATCACCATATCGGGCTTCAGTCCAGCGTTGGCCACCTTGCGGGCCAACACTTTGCCCAGGCGCACCCGCTCACGGGCCACCAAGCGGCCGTGAATGGTGGAGTCTTCGCGGGCGAAGTAAATCTGCTCGAAAGCGCAGAAGTTTTTCGGCAGCTCGTAGGGGTTCTTGTAGTGAACCTGGTAGTCGTTGTCGATGAAAATGGCCTGGCCGGGGCCCACGTTTTCAACGAACTCAAAGCCAAGGAAATCGAAGCAAGTGCTTTCCGAAGCGAAGGCGTAGACTGGCCCACCAGCCGTGTCGCGGCGGCCCAGCACCAGCGGCCGGATGGCGAGCGGGTCGGTGAAAGCCAGCAGGCCGTGGCCGGCAATAAGCGTGATGGTGGCGTAGGCGCCCTTCACGAGCTCCTGGGTGGTTTCCACGGCGTCGAAAATGTCGACAACGGAAAGGTGGTCGAGGTCTTTCACGCGCAGCTCCGAAGCGAAGGTGTACATGATGAGTTCGAGGTCGTTGGTGGTTTTGGGCAGCACGTGATACTTGTCGTGCAGGCGCTTGGCCACGTCGCGGAAGTTGATGACGTTGCCGTTGTGCACCATCGCCAGGCCAAAGGGGTAGCTGGTGGTGAAGGGCTGGGCGAGGTTCGAGTCGTTGGCGCCCTGCGTGGTGTAGCGCACGTGGCCGATGCCGCTGTTGCCCTTCAGCTTCTTCAGGTGCTTTTTCTTGAACACGTCGTTCACCAAGCCCTGGCCCTTGTGCAGGTGGAACGCCAGACCGTCGAAGGTGGCGATGCCGGCCGCGTCCTGCCCGCGGTGCTGCAGGGCGGTGAGGCCCACCACCATGTCGGCTACAACATCATCGGGACCGTGAAAACCTACTATTCCGCACATGGGATTGAGTATTTCAAGTTAAAAACAATTATCAGGAAGGTCATGCTGAGCTGGTCGACGCATCTCTACCTCGGAAGTAATCAATGCTACCACAACGAAGCGGGAGAGATGCTTCGACTCCGCTCAGCATGACGTGTTTTGTTTGGTTTTAATTAATTCTGCCAGCGTCCTAGCGTACAGTTCGTGCTCCACGGCCAGGCCGCGGCGTTCGACTTCGGCTAAGGTGTCGGCCCCGCGCAAATCCACGGGTTCCTGGGCCAGGATGGGCCCAGTGTCGAGACCTTCGTCAACCACATGCACGGTGATTTTGGTTTCAGCCAACTGATTATCAAAGGCCCATTCGTAGGCGTGCAGGCCCTGGTGCTGGTGAGTATCGGCGGGGTGAATGTTGAGAATGCGCCCCGCAAACGGCTGAATGAAGGCCGGCGACAAGATGCGCATGTACCCCGCCAGCACCACAAAATCGGGCTGATACTGCTGCAGCAACGCCGCGGCTTCGGCATCAAACGCTTCCCGCTTGCGGCCTTGGCTGGGCAGAGAAGCTATTGGACACCCGTGCGCGGCGGCAAGTTCCAGGCCGGGCGCATCGGGCTTGTTGCTGAACACCACCGCTACTTCGGCCAGGTCCTGCAGCACGCCGGTTTTGGTGGCCTGCACCAGCGACAGCATGTTGGAGCCGCGGCCCGACAGCAAAATGGCCAGGCGCGCTTTGCGGGGCTCCTCGCCGGGCGCCCCCGCGCTCGCGCCTCCCAAGGGCTGGGAGGCCGGACGAAGCTGCTCTGCGGAAGTAGTGGGGCTGCTCATGGTTGAGTTTTCAATTTACGGCGCTCGCGGCTAATACTGGTGCCGGGCGCTGGGCAATGTCGGTGCGGAAATAGGCATCCTGAAACGTGACCTTGGCGCAGGCTTCGTAAGCGCGGGCGGTGGCTATTTCCAAATCATTGCCGTGGGCCGTGAGCACCAGCACCCGGCCACCGTTGGTGACCAGCTCGCCGGCCTCGTTGCGCTTGGTGGCGCCGTGGTAGGCTCGGGTGTGCATGGGCAGCGTGTCCAGGCCGGTGATAGGAAAGCCCGTTGGGAACTTGGGGGCCGGGTAGCCGCCCGAGGCCAGCACTACGCCCACAAACGCCCCGGGTCGCTGCTTCACGCCTTGCTGGGCCAGCGTGCCATTCAGGGTGGCTTCAATCAGTTTCAGCAAGCTGCTGTCCAGCGCGGGCAGCAGAACTTCGGCTTCGGGGTCGCCGAGGCGCACGTTGTATTCCAGCAGCTTGGGGCCGGTGGGAGTGAGCATGATGCCGAAATAGAGGAAGCCGCAGAAGTCGAACTGCTCGTTTTGTAGGCCCCGCAGCGTGGGGTCGATGATGTCGCGGCGGATGGCGGCCAGCACGTTGGCATCGGCGAAGGGCACGGGGCAGTAGGCGCCCATGCCGCCGGTGTTGGGGCCGAGGTCGCCGGCCAGCAGCTGCTTATGGTCCTGCGAGGTGGCTAGCAGGCGGATGGTCAGGCCATCGGTGAGGCCGATGATGCTGATTTCGGGACCAATCAATTTCTCTTCCAGCAGGAAGGAAAACCAGCCCGAATAGCTCGTTTGCAGGTCATCGAAAGCCGCTTCGGCTTCTTCCGGCGACGAGCATACGTACACGCCTTTGCCCGCGGCCAGGCCGTCGTACTTCACCACTACGTGCCCGCCCAGCTCCGCGGCTTTGGCGCGGGCTGCGTCGATGTTGTCGCTGCGAAATTGCCAGGCTTTGGCCGTGGCCACGCCGTGGCGGCGCATGAAATCCTTGCTCCACACCTT
>DASVTG010000220.1:0-3841 GCA_036387695.1 Hymenobacter sp.
AGAACAGCATTATTACCGCGAGCCAAACGGCGCTGGGCCGGTGTACAACTTTTGTTAACCCGAACGGCTCCTTAAAGCTTGTCCGAAACCTGGTCCGACAACTGGCGCGCGGTGCGGAGCGTCTGGAATTCGGCTTGCTGCGTGCGGATGTTCACTTTGTCGTCGAACGAGATGCTGGCGCGCAGTTGGTCGTAGCGGGCGTTGAGGCTGCTGAGTACGGCGGCCGCCTTTGCCCAGTCGGCGGCGCTCCAGCCTTGGCGGTCGGCGTGCACGCGGTCCATAAAGCGGCTGTAGGCCGTGACCAAGGCGGGCGCCGTCAAGCTGCTTACGGTGGTTTTTGTGCGTAGGAACGTGGTTACTTGGGCATCGGTGGCCGGGCCAGCCGCCATTTCCGTGGCGGTGCTGGGGGCAGAGGTGGTCGTGGTTTTGCCCGGTGCCGCGGTACCCGCCGGCACCGTGGTGGTGCGGGTGGTGCGGCGGATGACTTTGCCCGTGGCGGGGTCCAGTTCCTCGGTGACTTCGGTTACCTGCTGGGTGCCGGGCGCGGGCGTAACGGTGGTGCTAGCGGCCGGGGTAGTTTGAGTGGGTTTGGGCGTCGTCGGCGTGGTTTGGGCCGTTGCGGCCAGCGGCAACGCCAACAACAAAGCAGCGAAGAAGGGCGAATTTTTCATGATGAACAAAGAATGGATGCGCCTTTAACGGCAATGAGGGCCCAGACGGTGTGCCGGGCAACCTGCGGCTAGGCGTTAATCAGGCCAGTTCCGGCCAATGTCCGGCTGATTGCTACTCCAGCGCCTCCCGCACGGCATCGGCCACGCGGCGCAGGTCCGCGTCGGTCATCGCCGTGCCGCTGGGCAGGCACAGGCCGCGGGCAAACAAGTCGGCGCACACGGCACCGCCGTACATCGGAGCCGTGGCAAACAGCGGCTGCAGGTGCAAAGGCTTCCACAGAGGGCGGCTTTCCACGTTGTGCGTTTCGAGGTGCAGGCGCACGGTTTCGGGCGTGGGAACCGGCTGCCGGACTTCGGCTTCAGGGTCGTCCGGATTCAGCAAAACGGTGGTGAGCCAACGGTTGGAGCGGCTGCCGGCGGGCTCCGGCGCCAGGGCCACCGTCAGGCCAGGCAGGCCCGCCAGGTGCTGCTGATACCAGGCAAAAATTTCGCGGCGCCGCTTCACTCGCTCGTCGAGCAATTCCATCTGTCCCCGGCCGATGCCAGCCAGAATGTTGCTCAACCGGTAGTTGTAGCCGACTTCGGAGTGCTGATAATGCGGGGCCTCGTCCTTGGCCTGAGTGGCCAGAAAGCGGGCTTTTTGGGCGAATGCGGCGTCGTTGGTGACCAAGGCGCCGCCGCCGCTGGTGGTCAGAATCTTATTGCCATTGAAGGAAAACACGCCCACGGCGCCGAAGCTGCCCAGCGGTTGCCCGTTGAAGCGCGAGCCCAACGCCTCGGCCGCGTCTTCGAGGACGGGAATGTCGAATTCCTGAGTCACAGCCAGAATTTCGGTCAGCTTGGCCGGCATGCCATACAGGTGCACCAATATCAGCGCCTTCGGCTTTTTGCCCTTGGCCATGCGGTCCTCAATGGCTTCGCGCAGCCGGATGGGGCACAGGTTCCAGGTTTCGGGCTCGCTGTCGACAAAAACCGGCGTGGCGCCAAGGTACACAATCGGGTTGGCCGTAGCTACGAAGGTGAACGAGGGGCACAGCACTTCATCGCCCGGCCCCACGCCCAGCAAAATCAGCCCTAAGTGAATGGCCGCCGTGCCCGAAGCAAGCGCCACGCAATGCGCCACGCCCGCGGCCTGGCAAATGTCCGCTTCAAAGCCCGTGATGTTCGGCCCCGCGGGCGCCACCCAGTTGTCCTCAATGGCTTTGTGCACGTAGTTCAGCTCGTGCCGGCCCAGGTGCGGAGGCGAAAGGAACAGGCGGTCGTGGTCTTGGCTACGCATGACGCTTCGCTTGATGAGGAATGAGGAATGAACAATGAGGAATTGAGGACGTCTGGTAATTCTTCATTCTTCATTCCTCATTCTTAATTCTCTGGCGGGTACGCCCACGGCGGTGGTGTTGGCCGGTAGGTCGCGCACGGCCACGGCCCCGGCACCCACGATGGTATTGGCACCAACGCGCACGCCCTGAATGATGGTGGCGTTGGTGCCGAGGTAGACACCGGCTTCCAGCTGGGCCGCGCCGCTCACGTTGGCGTGCGGCATCAGGGAGCAAAAGTCTTCCAGCACCGCATCGTGGCCCACGGTGCAACCCAGGTTCAGCAGCACGAAACGGCCCAGGCGAATGTCGCACGTTAGGATGCAGCCTTGCAGCACAAGGCTGCCTTCGCCAATGGCAATGCGCTGGTACGGGGCCAGCGCCACCCGCGGGTGCACCAGCATCGGAAACGACAGCTGCGGCGAGGTGAGGCGGGCTACGGCCGCGGCCCGGCTGGCGGGGTTGCCAACGGCCACGGCCACGGCCAGCGGCTCGGCGGTGGCGTTGAGGTCGGCGCTGGTGCCGAGGTAGGGGAGGCCGGCCACGGTGGGCACGGCCGGGGCCCGGTCGTCGTAGAAGCCGCGGATGTCCCAGGTGGGCTGGCTTTCGTTGAGCTGCTCCAGCAGCAGCAGCACCTCGCGGCCCAGGCCGCCCGCGCCAAAAATGACCAGCGGCGGGGCGGTTTCGGAGGTTTCTACGTCGTAGTCGGAAAAGAAAAGCTGGGTCATGCGAGGGCGTTGGGGGCGGCCGTGCCGGTGAAGCGGGGGGCGGGTTCGTCGGCGCCGGGGTGGCGGCGGTGGCCCAGCAAGTGGGCCAGGGTGAGGAGTAGAATGCGGACGTCGAGGGCCCACCCCCGGTGCGCCACGTACCACTGGTCGAGGGCAAATTTTTCTTCCCAGCTGCGGGCGTTGCGGCCGTGCACCTGTGCCCAGCCCGTAATGCCGGGCCGCACCCGGAACCGCTGCTTCTGCGCGGCCGAATACAGCGGCAAATACTCGTGAATAAACGGCCGCGGGCCCACCAGGCTCAGCTCGCCGCGCAGCACGTTCCACAGCTGCGGCAACTCGTCCAGGCTGGTGCGGCGCAGCCAGCGGCCGAGGGCGGTGAGGCGTTCGGCATCGGGCAGCAGCTCACCGGCGGCGTTGGTGCGCTGGGTCATGGTCCGGAACTTGAGCACGAAAAATGGCTGCTCGCGGTAGCCCGTGCGCTGCTGCCGAAACAGCACCGGCCGCAGCCCGCCCAGCCACGCCGCGCCCGCCACGGCGGCCAGCACCGGGGCCAGCAGCACCAGCCCCGCGGCCGCGGCCGTTAGGTCAAACAAGCGTTTCGTGGCCTCATACATCGGCGGTCAGCTTGAAGCCGCTTTTGAGCAAAAACCGGTCGTTGGTGGCCACGGCCCGGAAGGCGCGGCGGCCGTGCAGCACCTGGTCGTCCCACCAGGCCACGGCTTCGCCCGGCGCTAGCTGGATGGCAACTTCGGCGGGCGTGTCGTTGATGCGTTCCAGCAGAAATTGACGAAAATCCTGGGCCAGGGCATGGTTTTCGGCGCTTTCGGCAGGGTCCACGCAGTGGTAGTTCCAGTTGAGCCGCAAGCCGGCCGCGGTGTGGGCGATGATGGGCAGGTGGCGCGCGTCGCCGGCCTTGGCAAAGCGCACGGGCCGGTTCAGCAACCGGGCGGCCAGGACTGGGGCATGGGCTTGCAGCTCTTGCCACAGCGCGTCGGCGTCCACAAACGTGGTTTCGCCGCCGGCCGGCGCCTGCACCAGGCAGTGCATAAACATCACCTCGGCCGGGTCGCTCAGGTAGGACTCGTCGGTGTGCAAGGGCTGGGCATTCTTGCTGAAACGATAGGCC
>DASVTG010000221.1:0-10213 GCA_036387695.1 Hymenobacter sp.
CGGGCGCTTTTTCGAAGACCTGCTGGCTGAGCTGACCGAGTTCTACTACGCCCACCCGCTGGCCCAGGAAGAAATCGGCTACGTGGGCATGGCCGACCTGCCCGCCTGGACAAAGATTGGCCTCGACGAGAAAGAAGACCGAGAGCCGGCGGTGAGCTAATGAAATAGTGAGATGGTAAAGTTGATGTCTCGGCGGCAGCCCTATCACACCATCCACTATGACCCATTAACTCACCATTTCACCACTTCACTAGCTCACCGCATGCCCGAAGAAGAAGTATTGGAAGAGGGCGTCCTCAACCCGGTAAAACCCGAAATACAAGACCCGCTGCTGCGCGCCCTGCTGGCCGACGAGCCGGCGGCAACCGCTGCGCCCATTGATATTCCGCTGGAACAGCCGCAGGCCGTGCCGGCCGAGGCCGACGAGGTAGACTGCGTGGTTATTGGCCTGGGAGCGGGCGGGGCGCCGCTGCTGGCCCGCCTGGCCATGGCCGGGCTGAAAGTGGTGGCCCTGGAAGCCGGCCCCTGGCACACCCCCGAGAAGGATTTTGCCACCGACGAGCACGCCCAAAACTTCCTGTATTGGAACGACGAGCGGCTCTCGGCCGGGCGCGACCCGCTGGCCATGGGCAAAAACAACTCCGGCACGGGCGTGGGCGGCTCCACGCTGCACTACACGGCCTACACGCCCCGGCCCCTGCCCGACGACTTGCATTTGCAACGCGACTTTGGCAAGGGCGAGGACTGGCCCATCGGCTACGAGGACCTGGCGCCGTATTACGAGGAACTGGAGCAGTTTCTGGGAATATCGGGGCCCACGCCCTACCCTTGGGGGCCGGCCCGGCGCACGGGCTACCCGCTGGCGCCGCTGCCCCTGAACGGGGCCGCCCAGCTTATGGTGCGCGGAGCCGAAAAGCTCGGCCTTCGCACCTCCCCGGCGGCCAACGCGGCCCTGTCGGCGCGCTACTACCAGGAGGGTGTGGGCTGGCGCGAGGCCTGCACCAACCGCGGCTTCTGCCAGGCCGGCTGCTCCAACGGCGCCAAGGCCAGCATGGACGTCACGTTTGTTCCGCTGGCCGTGCAGCACGGCGCCGACATTCGCCCCAACAGCTTCGTGACCGAAATTGAGCGCGACGCCCAGGGCCGCATCACCGGCGTTGTGTACACCCAAAACGGGGAGCAGCAGCGCCAGCGTTGCCGCCACCTGTTCCTGTGCGCGGGCTCGGTGGAAACGCCGCGCCTGCTGCTGCTGAACGAGCTGGCCCTGACCAGCGGCCAGGTGGGCAAAAATCTGATGGCGCACCCCGGCGTGCAAGTCTGGGGCACGTTTGAAGAAGCGGTGCGGCCCTACAAGGGCATTCCGGGCGGCTTGATTTCACAGGACACCCACCGGCCCCAGAACGCGGACTTTGCGGGCGGCTACCTGCTGCAGAGCATCGGCGTGATGCCCGTCACGTTTGCCGGACAGGTGGCGCGGGGCCGCAGGTACTGGGGCCAGCAGCTGCGCGACTACATGAAGCAGTACAACCACGTGGCCGGCATCAACATTCTGGGCGACTGCTTGCCGCACGCCGACAACTTCCTGGAGCTGGCCGAAGAGAAAGACGCCCGCGGCCTGCCCAAGCCCCGCCTGCATTTCACGGCCCAGGAAAACGAGCAGCGCATGAACGCCCACGCCGAAGCCTTGATGCGCCGCCTGTGGGAAGCCGCAGGCGCCACCGACATCTGGTCGTTTCCGCGCTACGCCCACGTCATCGGCACGGCGCGCATGGGCCTGAGCGGCGACGACGCCGTGGTGGACGCTAACGGCCGGGCCTTCGATGTGCCCAACCTGTACATCTCCGACAACTCTACTTTCCCCAGCGCACTCAGCGTAAATCCGGCCCTGACCATCATGGCCCTCAGCCTGCGCACCGCGGATAAATTCCTGGAGCAGCAACGGCGGCGCGACGCGTAAGGAGCGAAACAGTCGAGTCAAATTAAACAGCCCGTCATGTCGAGCGCAGCCGAGGCATCTCGCGTGCCACCACTAATCAATGAATACTGCCCCGAGGCGAGATGTCTCGGCTGCGCTCGACATGACGGTCCAATTGAGCTACATCGGTAAACAACCATGAAATCATTTCTCACCAACATCAAGGCCCATTTTGGGGATGGCGAATACGATGGCGACCAGTTTGGGGGCGCGCGTGGCCACGATGGACGCGGCCTGCCCACCGGCCTGCCGAACAATTTCATGTTCGCGACCGGCATCGAGTGCTCGAACCCGACCATTGACCACGGCCGTACGCGGCGCGACTTGCTGGAAGAGTGCGGGCACTACGACCGGTGGCAGGAAGACTTGGCCCTGGTGAAAAGCCTTGGCCTGAAAGTGCTGCGCTACGGCCTGCCCTACCACAAAACGCACCTGGGACCGGGCCGGTACGACTGGGAATTTGCCGACCAGGTGATGGCCGAAATGCAGCGCCTGGAAATCACGCCCATTCTGGACTTGCTGCATTTTGGGGTGCCCGACTGGCTCGGCAATTTCCAGAACCCGGAGCTGCCGGTGCACTTTGCCGAATACGCGGGCGCCGTGGCCCGGCGCTACCCCTGGGTGCGCTACTACACGCCCATCAACGAAATCTACGTCACGGCCCGCATGAGCGCCAAAGACGGCATCTGGAACGAGCAGCTAAAAACCGACAAAGCCTTCGTGACGGCCATGAAGCACTTGGTGGCCGCCAGCATCATGGCCACGCAACAGATTGCCAAGCACCGGCCCGATTGCATCATCGTGCAAAGCGAGTCGGCGGAGTACATCCACGAGGTGCGCGCCACGCCGTCGCCGCAGATTACACTTGACAACAAGCTGCGCTTCCTGTCGCTCGACTTGCTCTACGCCCACCACCCCGATGGCGACGTGATGAACTACCTGTTCGACAACGGCCTGACCCGGCGCGAGTACGACTGGTTCATGGTGGGCGAGCCGCCCGGCTACCAGATTATGGGCAACGACTACTACGGTCGCAACGAGAAGCTCATCCTGCCCGACGGCACCGTCTGCACGAGCATGGATGTGCTGGGCTGGTACAACATCACGCTGGAGTACTACCGCCGCTACCGCAAGCCCGTGATGCACACCGAAACCAACGTGTTCGACGCCCACGACGCGCCCACCTGGCTGTGGAAGCAATGGGTCAACATTCTGCGCATGCGCGACGAGGGCGTGCCGGTGCTGGGCTTCACCTGGTATTCGCTCATCGACCAGGTGGACTGGGACATTGGCCTGGCGCGCAAAGTGGGCCGCGTGAACGCCTGTGGCCTGTTTGACCTCGACCGCAAGCCGCGCCCCGTGGCCCACTGCTACAAGCAGCTGCTGGAAGAGTACGGCCAAATCACCATCGTGCCACACGGCGAGCTGTTTGAGGTAACCAAGGCTCCCGCCACCCTCAAAGTAGAAGTGTAGCCCAACCGCTACTGATTACCGCCGGGAGCAAAGCGCCCACCGCATGGGCCTCCACCGCACTTCATGCCGCCTATCAGCTCCACCCTGCCCGCTGCACGCGCTCACTGGCCCTACTACTTGGTGGAAGCCGGCGGCGCGGCGTGCTTCATCATGGGCAGCGGCCTGGCCACGCTCCTGGCCGAGCATCCGGCCTCGCCCGTGGCCGGGGCGCTGCATGAGCACGCCGTAGCCCGCCGCGCGGTGGTCGGTGTGCTGGTGGCCGCCGTGCTGTGCGCCATGGCCTTCAGCCCGTGGGGAAAACGCTCGGGGGCTCATTTTAACCCGGCTGTTACGCTGGGCTTTTGGCAGCTAGGCCGGATTAGCGGCAACGATGCCGTGGCCTACGTCCTGGCCCAGGTGGTGGGGGCGGCCACCGGGGCCACGGTTTTGCACGCAACCCTCAGCCATTGGCTGGCTCACCCCGCCATCAAAAATTTGCTGACCCAGCCCAAGCCCATTCCGGGCGGCACCGCCGTGGCGTGGGTGGCCGAGTTTCTCATTGCGGGTGGCCTGATGGCCGTATTGCTGTCGGCGCTGCATTCGCAGGCCTGGCACAAAGCTGCTGGGGCTTTTGCGGCCGCGCTGCTGGCGTTCTACATTGTTGTCGAAACCCCGTATTCGGGCATGAGCCTCAACCCTGCCCGGTCGCTGGGCACGGCGTTGGCGGCCGGCGAGTTCCGGGGCCTGTGGGTGTACTGGACGGCCCCGCCCCTGGCTGCCTGGCTGGCCGCAGTGGTATGGAAGTGGCGGCACGGCCACATTCTGGCCCGGGCCGCACAGCCCGGTCCGGGCCCCTTGCGGCGCTGCCACACCGTGCCGCCCCACTACCCCAATTCAACTTCCAACGATTGACAAAGATGGCCGCTTCTCCCCTGCTGTTGCGCGTGGCCGCCACCTGGGCACTCCCGGGTTTGGGCCTGTTGGCGCTGCCCGACGGGCCCACGCCCGGCCTCGACGCGTACCCCCTGCACACGGCGCTGGCCGTGGAAGCTGCGTCGCCCACGGGCACACGCCTGGCGGGCACTGCCACGGTGGAAGAAGTAACGCGGCCCGATGCCGCGGACGCTCCGGCCCGTGGGCTGCTGCTCGATTTTGGCACCGCCGCGACGCTTCCTCCCGGCACCAGCATTTGGCTGACACCCGGCGATGCCTTTGCAACCGGGCCGCAATAACTTCACCTCAGCGCAGGCCAGGACGGGAGCGGGTTTCTAGGCGCCGGCCGCAACCGCTTCCGGGATTTTGAGGTCGTGCCCGTACCGGCGGATGCACGGAGCCCAAAACTCGATGTTGCGCTGAATCCACCCGTGGATGCCAAAGGGCAACGTGGTGTTGTCCCGGTTGTTGAACGGCAAGTCCACTTCCGCAGTCGTCATGTAGTCCGCACCAAACCGTTCGGCCAGGGCCTTGGGGGGCATCCGAAAGCTGGCGGATAGTTTGGGGAAGTGCTGCGTCACAAACAGGTCGTCGTAGAAACCAATGGCCCCGCGCAACCGCCCCAGCAGCTCGTGCAGCGCGATATAGTACTTGAACCGGGACGTGAGGCGGTAGAAGGAAGCCACCTTCTTCAAGCAGAAGCCGCCGTTGGCGTAATATTCCGGGTTCGTGAAGCCCATCAGGCGCTTGATAAAGCCCGGATGGTTCCAGAATTCGGGGTTGTACACCACGGCGCCGGTGTAGTCATAGCCCAGCTCACACCACTGCTCCAGCTCGTCGCGGAACACAAACGCATCGAGGTGGCAAATCAACATGTACTCGTAGGCCCGGAAGCGGCCGTAGAACACGGGCGACATCATCAGGGCTACGAACGTCTTGTACCCGCTCCACTCAAACCGTTCGACGTGGATGGTGGCCTTGCCCCGGCAGTATTGCTCGTACCACGTCGTGTCCAGTTCCTGGCGCGCCATGAAGCTAATCGGGTACCGGCCCAGGATGGCAAGGGTTTGGTCCAACGATATTATCTCCAGCTCCGACGGTTTTTCTGAGATAATGGGAATGAGTACGGTAACCAGCGACTTGTTCATGGATGCAGCGCGGAAGAAGCGTGGGTGGGAAGTATGAAAAGGATGGGCGTTAGTTTTCCTGGCCGGCCCCAACGGCGGCCGCCGCAGCTTGGTTTTCCAGGCGTTGCTCTGGCGCCGGCCGGCCAGCCGCGGGCACGGGGTAACCGCTGCGGCGAATGCAATCCGCCCACAATTCCTGCCCCTGAATCCAGCCGTGAACGCCAAAAGGCAAGTCGTCGTCGTTCCGAATGTCGAACGGCAGCGCGGCCGCGTCCAATTTCATGCAGGCCGCCCCAAACCGCTCGGCTTGGGCCTTGGGCGCCATGCGAAACTTCGCCGACAGCTTGGGAAAATGCCGCGTCACGAACAGGTCATCAAAAACGAGGCTGGTGGAGTGGCGCAGCCGCTGCACCGCTCTGTACAGCCTGATGTAGAGCCTGGACCGATGCGTGATGCGGTAAAAGGCCGCCACGTTCTTCAAAGCAAACCCGCCACACGCGTAGTATTCGGGGGTGGTGAAGCCCGTGAGCCGCCGCAGCAGGGTGTCGGGCTGGTCCCAGTCCGTGCCGTTGTACAACACCGAACCCGTGTAATCGTAGCCAAGCCGGCACCATTTTGCCAGCTCGTTTCGAAACACAAACGCGTCCAGGTGGCAAATCAGCATGTATTGGTACCGCAAAAAGCGCTGGTAAAACGCCGGAGCCACCATCATGTCGTTGAACGCAACGTACCCGCTCCACTCAAAACGCTCGAAGTAAACAGTGGCTTTCCCCCGGCAATAGTCTTCGTACCACGCAACGTCCAGCCGGGTGGGCGTCATGAACGTTATCGGGTACTCGTGCAGAACCGCCAAGGTCTGGTCCAACGATATTATCTCTAATTCCGAGGGCTTTTCTTGGTAAATGGGAATGACGACCGTGACAAGGGCAGTTTTCATGGGCAAGGCCTAAATTCCGGCATTGAAAAGCAGGCGGTTGGAGAATAAGGCTTTGCGCAACCGCGCACGGGCGCTGCGGCATTTCGCTTGTTCTGTTCGCGCCTCATTACTTGTTTTGTAGCGACGCCACCCACTTTCGGGCCGGCTGCACCACCTTGGAGCGAAAATAATACTTGGCGAACTGGGCGTCGTGGGACAGCGCCAGCTTGAAATTCATGCGTTTATTGGTGTCCCGAAGCGGCAATAATTGCTCCACGAAATAGTGGAAGATGGCGTCCGGCGCAAAATATTCTTCCCAGGCAGTGCGGGCCTTGTGTGCCATGGACTGCCAGCGGGGCTCGGCCGCCTCCAACAGGCTCGGGATTTGAGCAATCTGGTTTTCCGGAACAAAAATGGCAAATTCCTCCCAGGCCGGGCCCTTGGGCCGCACCCACTCGTCGGCAATGACGACGGGCACGCGCCCGGCCTGCATGGTTTCAAACAAGCGAATGGTTGACGTGCCAATGCCGCGCGGACACAGCATGAACTTGGTGTCGGCCAGCAGGTCGGCGTACAGCACCAGCGGCTCCTTGGGTTTGTCGTCGCGGTACAAGCTCAGGGCCGACTCCTGCACTTCGCCCCGGGGGTGCTGCAACTGGCGCAGCTCGCGGCGCACGGGCATGCGCAGGTTGCCGCAGAATGAGTACAGCCAGCGGGGCTCCCCGTCAAAATCGCAGCGGATGCGGTCGTTGACTTGCTCCACGTACGGGCCGCCCACCACGCTGGCCGCGTCGAACAGCGAAGCGGGCATGGACGGGTACAGGCCCGGCAGCACCAGCCACGGCAAGTCGTGCGGGTTGTACATGAACACTTTGTTCGGGTACTGCCGCACCAGCGGATGGCTTTTCAACTGCTTGAAAAAACGGTCGTCGTGGTAGTGCGAGTTCTCCACGAAGAGTATCAAGTCTGCTTCCGCGGGGCTGTCCGTCAGCCGGTGCCGGCCGTACCTATCGGCCGCCACCGCCCGCCGAAATGCCCCAATGGGTTCGGCGTCGGCGTAGGCCGACGTTAGATATACCCGCGCCCCGGTGGGCGATGCAGGTCTACTGCTCATGTCAGGGCCGGCCCGGAAGCCGTTTGAAGGAAGACGGTGGACCTGCCGGGCCGCCGTCCTTTTGGGGTAAAAGCTGTGCGCGTGCTCTCAATGCCACCCGGTGCCCTGCGGCCGGCCCGAAGCCAGCCACCACGGGCCTTCAGCACCAAGAAAACGGCATCAAGGGTCATTGTGCGGGGGTATAGCTGGCATTGGGCGCCTCAACGGCCTTCGCTTACTGCGAAACGGCTGCCAACGGCTGAAAATCGGGTAGGGCAGTGTCTTTGGGTGAAATCAGCACCGGCTCAAACGGCCACTCGATGCCAATGGCGGGGTCGTTCCACCGCAGGCCCCGTTCCGCCCCCGGCGTGTACTTCGCCGATACCTGGTACGCCACGTCGGTGTGGTCGGCCAGGGTGAGGAAGCCGTGCGCGAACCGGCCGGGCACAAACAGCATGCGGAAGCTGTCGGCGGTCAGTTCCACGGCCAGCCACTGCTTGTACGTGGGCGACTCCTCGCGCAAGTCCACTATCACGTCGCAGATGGCGCCGCGGGTGCACCGCACCAATTTGGTTTCCTCGTGGGGTGGCAGCTGGTAGTGCAGGCCCCGCAAAGTGCCCTTGCGCGGGTTCGACGACAAGTTGGCCTGCAAGGGCGGCAGGTGAATGCCGTGCGCCGCAAACTCGTCTTCGCACCAGGAGCGGCCAAAGAAGCCGCGCTCGTCGCTGATGCGCTGCACGTCCACCAGAAAAGCCCCTTTTAGGTTGGTTTCGGTAAAAATCATGAATACAGAAGGTCGTTTTTGAAGTGCGGTATTTTAAACTCGGCTGGCAAGCGCCCGACGGGCAGCCGGCGCAAAGGCCGCCGCTGGTCGGGCGCTTGCCAGCCGGCTTGTGCCTATTTGCCGTTGCCGTTGCTGGCGGTCAGGGCCTCCATCAGCGGCACGCTGACCTTGCTGGCCTCCATGGACGAAGAATCGGCGACGGGGGTTTGGCCCCACACTTTCCAAGGAGCCCGGCCGCTGTCCCACAGCTCCTCCAGCACGTTCTTGTCGCGCAGGGTGTCCATGGGCTGCCAAAATCCGTTGTGGCGGTAAGCGGCCAGCTTGCCGTCGGCGGCCAGTTTCTCCAGCGGGCCTTTCTCCCACACCGTGTCATCGCCGCCGATGTAGTCAAATACGGTGGGCTCAAGCACAAAGAATCCGCCGTTAATCCAGGGAGTGGCGTCGCCTTCGGGCTTCTCCATGAAGGTATCCACGTGGTCCGAATCCTCGGTCAAGTTGAACACCCCGAAGCGGCCCGGCTGGCGCACGGCAGTTAGGGTGGCCTGGGCGCCGCTGGCCCGGTGGTGCTCAATGGAAGCCTGAATGTCAACGTCGCTCACGCCATCGCCGTAGGTCAGGCAAAACGTGCCATCGCCCACGTACTCGCGCACGCGGCGCAAGCGGCCGCCGGTCATGGTTTCCAGGCCGGTGTCCACCAACGTCACGGTCCACGGCTCGGCATTGGTGCGGTGGATTTGCATCTCGTCGCGGTCCATGCGGAACGTAACATCGCAATTGTGCAGGAAGTAATCGGCGAAATACTGCTTAATCATGTGGCCTTTATACCCGCAGCACACCACAAACTCGGTGATGCCGTGATGGGCATAAATCTTCATAATGTGCCACAGAATGGGCTTGCCACCGATTTCAATCATCGGTTTGGGGCGTACGCCGCTTTCTTCGCTGATGCGCGTGCCGTACCCGCCGGCAAAAATCACTGCTTTCATGGTAAGTAGAGGTAAATGGTAACCAAATAGTGGGAATGGGAAGCTGTACTGTGGAATAAAAGCCAACGCGGTTGGGCCGATTTGTGAAAGTCGACCAGCCAATTAGTGACCGAAAATTACTTGAGCTAGAAGGCCTTTCCAAACAATATCTAAAAAAATATAAAATTTGTTAAATACCAGGCTACCCTTCATCAAAACTTCATTTAACCCTTATTAAACTTGGTTTAATGTATAATTGAAAATCTATACTCGCTTAATTTTTTTAAGCTGAACCTAAATAAAACGCCATACAGGGCCTTTCCCAAGCGAACTGGGGCTGAATGTTCAAGCGCACACCGCAGAACGGCCCATCTATATTATTGAGGGCGAGCAGCGCTTCTATTTCCTAATAGTGAGAAGTTCTAAATGCTTTGGCACCTGTGCCCCACGAAGCCGTGCGCTAACTAAAAAATTTGCCTCCCGGCATCTCCTTTCCCAAAAATTTCATTTCTACTCACCACTCTTTTCTTGTCAAATGCCTAAAGAACTTGTCACGGTCGTGATTCCCGTTCATTTGGAAGAGCCGTCCAAGCTGGAAATTATTTCGCTGGACCAAATCCTGGCTCTTTTAGCCAACTATCCCATCACTTTCATGGCCCCCTATGGGCTCGACGTGAGTTGGTATGAAAATTATTGCCGCGGAAAAGCCGCCATTCGTTTCGAGCGGTTCGATTGGCGGGGGCACGAAGCTTATTGCGAACTGATGCTTTCGGCTACTTTCTACCGTCGGTTTTTGTCCTATGAGTACATCCTCAATTGCCATCTGGATGCTTTTGTGTTTCGAGACGAACTGGCGGACTGGTGCCAGTTGGGCTACGATTACATCGGCTCGGTTATTTTCCACGGCACTCACTGGGACCGGCCGAGCACGCTGATACGCCGGCTCTCGGGCTTTACCACGCCCGAGT
>DASVTG010000222.1:0-1841 GCA_036387695.1 Hymenobacter sp.
AAGCGGTAGAGATGCTTCGGCAAGCTCAGCATGACGGTCAATTTCTGTCGACTTTTTTGTTTAGGAACAAGTCTTTTATCTCCGTTTCACAGGCACGACCGGCTTTCTACTCCCGCCGAGTGGCCAACGCCCTAAACCGCAGGTTGAAACCCGCGCTACACTCCAGTCACTTCCAGGATGTGGCTGGTCAGCGCGGTGGCATTGCCGGTGGAGGTTAGCAGGCCCACTTTCATCAGGTAGTCGCCGGAGTAGGTCTGGCCGTTTTCCGGGATGCGGGACTTGGCGCCGGGCATCATGTTGATTTCCTGCACGCGGTACTGGCGGGCCGGGTCGAGGCCTTGCAGGCGCACGCGGCCGTATTCTTCGCCATAGCGCGGGTGCATGGTGTAGGCAAACACGACGGCCTGGCTTTTGGCTTCGTTCACGTATTGCACCACGGCCCGGCTATTTTCGTAGGGCGACACCAGGCGATAGAGGTCGCCGTGCCAGATAACGTCGCTCAGGCGCTTGTATTCCTTCACCGCCTGCTGGCTGAATTGCAGCTCCTGGGGCTTCATTTCTTCTACCCGAATATCATAGCCCAGGCGGCCCATCATGGCCACGTCGGTGCGGAACTTCAAGGATTGCTGCTTGTTCCACGACGTCACGTGGGCCGACAGCGAAATAGCCGGGAAGAAGTTGGAGTAGCTCCACTGGATCAGCACCCGCTCGTAGGCGTCGGTGTTGTCGGACACCCAGAACTCGGTGAAGTAGGGCAAGGCGCCGTAGTCGACGCGGCCGCCGCCGCCGGAGCACAGCATCATGGGCACGTGCGGGTACTTCTGGCGCATGCGCGCAAACACCTTGTAGAGCCCGTGCACGTAGTCGATGTAGAGGTTGGACTGCTTGTCTTTGAGATAAGGCGAGAAGGCGCTGGTCATCATGCGGTTACAGTCCCACTTGATGTAAGCTAGGGTCGGATTCTCTTTAAACAGATCATCCACGACGCCGAACACAAAGTCCTGCACCTTGGGGTTGGCCAGGTCGAGCACCAGTTGGTTGCGCGAGAGGTGTTCCTCGCGGTTGGGCAGCTTCAGAATCCACTCGGGGTGCTTTTCGTAGAGCTCACTCTTGGGGTTCACCATTTCGGGCTCAATCCAGATGCCGAACTTCACGCCGGCTTTTTCGGCCGTTTGTACCAGGTGCCCGATGCCGTTGGGCAGCTTGGTCTTGGTGACTTGCCAGTCGCCGAGGCCGGCATTGTCGGCGCTGCGGGGGTATTTGTTGCCAAACCAGCCGTCATCCAGCAAGAACAAGTCAACCCCTAGCTTGGCCGCGTCGCCGATGATGGCGTCGAGCTTCTGCTCGTTGAAGTCGAAGAAGGTGGCTTCCCAGTTGTTGAGCAGGGTCACGCGGTCCTTGGTGCCGTCGAGCACGCCGTATTGGCGACCCCAGCGGTGCAGGTTGCGCGAAGCCAGCCCTTTACCCTGGTGGCTGTAGGTGAAGATGAAAGCCGGCGTCACAAACGTCTTGTTCGGGGCCAGCTGATACTCGGAAGCAAACGGGTTCATGCCTGACACCACGCGCAGGGCGTTGTGCTCGTCCAGCTCGAAGGCCAGCCGGAAGTTGCCCGACCAAGCCAGGGTGCCGGCAATCAGCTCGCCCTCGGTTTCGGTGGCTTGCTTGCCCAACGCCAGCAGAAAGTGCGGGGCCTGGTACATGTGGGCCCGCGTACCTAGCTTGCTGTCAATGACTTTGATGCCGCTGGTCAGCTCCGCTTCCTGGGGGCGCATCTCCTCGGCCCAGTCGCCGTGGTACTGGGTAAGCCAGTAGTGCGGCGCCTCAAAGTGCAGCATGGACGA
>DASVTG010000223.1:0-17268 GCA_036387695.1 Hymenobacter sp.
GTAAACTAGAACGTCATGCAGAGCGCAGCGAAGTGTCTTGCCCGCTACAAGTAACCAATCAACCGGATTAGTGACTGCGGGCAAGATGCTTCGCTACGCTCAGAATGATGCGGTTCTTTCGTTGTACGTCAAATCAAAGCAGCTTATCCAGGCTCACTGGCAGGCTGCGCACGCGCTTGCCGGTGGCGTGAAATACGGCGTTGGCAATGGCGGCGGCCACGCCGAGGAAGCCCACTTCGCCAATGCCTTTCACGCCAAGCGGGTTCACCTGGTCGTCTTCCTCTTCCACCAGAATGACCTCGATGTCGTGAATGTCGGCGCTCACCGGAATGTGGTATTCGGCAAGGTTGTGGTTCATGTAGCGGCCGAAGCCGTGGTCCATCACGCTGTGCTCCATCAGGGCCATGCTGATGCCCCAGACCACGGAGCCCAGCACCTGGCTGCGGGCCGTTTTGGGGTTGAGGATGCGGCCGGCGGCCACGGCGTTCACCACGCGGGTGACGTGCACGGTGCCCAGGTCCTCGTCCACTTTCACTTCCACAAACACGGCATTGTGCGCGTGCAGCGAGTGGATAAGCTGAGTAACCGGGTTCGGCATGGTGGACGTTTCGGCTTCCAGGCTGGTTTCGCCGGTGGCGGGCAAAATGTCGCGGATGACCACGGACTGGTCAATGGCCTCGTTCAGCCGAATTTGGCCGTCCACGAACTGCACGTCCTCGAATTTAACTCCTTTCAGGGGCGAGTTCTCCATTTTCTGGGCCAGCTTGAGCAGCTTCACGCCGATGGCCCGGCACACGGCCTGCACCGCGGTGCCCACCGAAGCTGCGGTCCAGGAGCCGCCCTGCACGGGAGCTTCGGGCAGGTTGGTGTCGCCGAGCACGAAGGTGACGGCCTCCAGCGGCAGGCCCAGGGTGTGGGCCGCAATCTGGGTCATGATGGTGTAAGTGCCCGTGCCGATGTCGTTGCTGGCGCTGCTCACCGTGAGGCGGCCGTCGGCATCGAAGCTGGCTTTGGCGGCGGCTTTTTGCTGGGTGGCGTCCCACACGCCGGTGGCCATGCCGTAGCCCACGAGCCAGTTTCCCTCGCGCATGGAGCGGGGCTGCGGGCTGCGCTTTTCCCAGCCAAATTTGGCGGCGCCCTGGTGGTAGCACTCGCGCAGCTTTTTGCTTGAGAAGGGCCGTTTCAGGTTTTGGTCGCGGTCGGCGTAGTTCAGCAGGCGGAATTCCAGCGGGTCCACGCCGGCTTTGTACGCCAGCTCGTCCATGGCCGACTCCAGCGCAAACGAGCCGGTGGCCGCGCCGGGCGCCCGCATGTCGATGGGCGTGTGCACGTCGATTTCGGCAATCTGGTAGTCCAGCTTCACGTTGTCGCACTGGTAAATCATGCCCGACCAGTTCACCACGTTTTCGGTGAAGTCTTCAAACCTCGACGTTTCGCCCAGCGCCGCGTGGTGCACGGCGGCCAGCGCGCCGGTCTCGTCGGCGCCCAGCTTGAGGTATTGCAGCGTGTGGGGCCGGTGGCCCAGGCTGAACATCTGCTGCCGCGTGAGCGACACGCGCACCGAGCGTTTCAGCTCCAGCGCCGCCAGCACGGCCAGAAATACCTGGTGCTGCGGCCGCAGCCCCGAGCCAAAGCCCCCGCCGGTGTACTTGGAAACCACCCGCGCTTCTTCCTTGCTCAGGCCGAAGATTTTGGTGAGGTACTGCTGCACGTTGAAGGCGCCCTGGGTTTTGTCGAAGACGTTCATCTTGTTTCCGTCGTTCAGCCACTCCACCGTGGTCGCGAACATCTCCATCGGGTTGTTGTGCTGGGCCAGGTGCGTGTACTCGGCCTCGTGCTGGTAGGGCGCGTGGCGGTAGGCCTCCTTGGGGTTGCCGCGGGGCGGGGGCGGGGGCATCCAGCCGGTTTTGCCGCGGCCGGGCTTGTAGCCGTCGTTCCGCTTGGTTTCGAGGTCGGTGTCGTGCGGCTCGGTCTCGTACTCTATCACGAGGATGGAAGCCGCGTAACGCGCCAGCTCATACGTGTCGGCCACCACCAGCGCCACGGGCTGCATGTTGAAGCGAATCTGCGGCTCGTGCAGCGGCCGAAACGGCGAGCCCCCAGGCGCCACGTCGTCCTTGTAGTTGCGGTCGAACCAAGCCAGGGAAGGCACGTTCTCGTGCGAAAAAACCTGGAACACGCCGGGAATGCGCAGCACCTCATCGGCGTGAATTCGCGTGATTTTGCCTTTGGTGATGGGGCTGTTCACAATGAAGCCGTACAGCAGGTCCGGCACGTTGTATTCGGCGGCGTACTTGGCTGCTCCGGTCACCTTGGCCGGGCCATCGACGCGACTCGTGGGCTTGCCGATGTACTCCGTGCCCAGGTGTATGCTGGGCGGGGTGGCGATGGTCTGGCTCATGGGTTGGTGTTCTGGAAAGCGTTTTGGTCCAAGTCGTACGTCATTTCGGTGGCCTGCTTCAAGGCGCGCACCACGGCGCGCTTGGCCAGCTCTATTTTGAAGGCGTTGTGGGCATGGCCCTGCGCACCCGCCACTATTTTGGCCGCGGCGCGGCGGAACGTGTCGGCCGTGGCCGGCTGCCCAATGAGCAGCGCCTCGGCTTCGGTGTCGCGCCAGGGCTTGTGGGCCACGCCGCCCAGCGCCAGCCGCGCGTCGCGGATGGTGCCGCCGTCCAGCTCCAGCGCCGCCGCCACCGACACCAGCGCGAAAGCGTAGCTGCTGCGCTCGCGCAGCTTGAGGTAGGTGAAGTTCTTTTCAAACCCTTTTTTGGGCAAGTCGAGGGCGGTTATCAGCTCGCCGGGCTGCAGCGTGTTGTCGCGCTCGGGCCGGTCGCCGGGCAGGCGGTGGAAGTCGGCAAACTTGATGGCGCGCTCGCCGTTGGGGCCGCTCACGCGCACCACGGCTTCCAGCGCGGCCAGGGCAATGCACATGTCCGAGGGGTGCGTGGCGATGCAGTGCTCGCTGGCCCCCAAAATGGCGTGAATGCGGTTGTAGCCGCCAATGGCCGAGCAGCCGGAGCCCGGGTCGCGCTTGTTGCACGGCGTGGTTAGGTCGTAGAAATAGTAGCAGCGGGTGCGCTGCAACAGGTTGCCGCCGTCGGTGGCCATGTTGCGCAGCTGCGGCGTGGCCCCGGCCAAAATGGCCTGGCTGAGCAGGGGGTAGCGCTGCTCCACTTCCGGGTGCCAGGCCGTGTCGGCGTTGGTGGCCAGGGCCCCCAGGCGCAGGCCGCCGTCGGGCGTGGGCTCAATCTGGGCCAGGGGCAGGTGCTTGAGGCCGATGAGGTGCGTGGGCCGCTCCACGTTTTCCTTCATCAGGTCAATCAGGTTGGTGCCGCCGCCAATGTAAGCCGAGTCCGGATGCGAGGTTTTTTCTTGCACGGCGCCCGCCACGGCGGTGGCGCTGGAGTAGGTAAAGCTGTTCATGGTCAGAGTTAAAAGTGAAAAGTTGAGAGGTAAAAGCTGAAAGGCAAACCCAAGGATTTTCACTCTCAACTTTTCACTTTTAACTCTTTTTGCAGCACTTCCATCACGGCGGTCAGGATGTTGGAGTAGGCGCCGCAGCGGCAGAGGTTGCCGCTCATGTGCTCCCGCACCTCGGCTTCGGTTTTGGCCCGTCCTTCGTTGAGCAAGCCCTGGGCCGAGCATATCTGGCCCGGCGTGCAATAGCCGCACTGAAAAGCATCGTGGTCAATAAACGCCTGCTGCAGCGGGTGCAGCTGCTCTTCCGTGCCCAAGCCCTCAATGGTGGTGATGTCGCAGCCTTCCTGCATCACCGCCAGGCTCAGACAGGCGTTGATGCGCTTGCCGTCCACCAGCACGGTGCAGGCGCCGCACTGGCCGTGGTCGCAGCCTTTCTTGGTGCCGGTCAGGTCCAGGTACTCGCGCAGGGCGTCGAGCAGGCTGGTCCAGGGCGCAATGTGCAAGGTTTTGTCCTGGCCGTTGATGCGCAGGGTAACGGGCTGCGCGGGGGCCAGGGCCACGGGAGAGCGGCCCAGCGGTGCTTGGGTAACTTGGCTCATAGGTAGTTGGAAGGAAATAGTGGGAGCAACGGCACCTCAACGGCGCTGGGCCCTATCGGCTACGGGCGTTTTAGCGCATACGTAGGCATACCCGGCGGATGTTGCCCTAACCACCGCTTTAGGCCGGTGTGGTGGCCCGAAGGCGGTTTGCTGGCCTCAATGAGCCCCTCCTTAGCCGGTTGATGATGAGCTGAATGAGCAGCCCGGTGGTTGAGACAAACCGGTTTGGCTGGAACTGGCCCATGTTTAACAGGAAAGAGAATGCCTTGAACTAAAAGATGGGCACTATCCAGAAATTACTGGTAAATTCGTGGTCAGAAATAGCACTGAGTTGCCGCTTTTCTGGATTATTCACTTGTGCTTACTTCTGCGCATGACGTTTCAGCTACACTTTCGTTACTACCTCGCTTTGGTGTTGATAATCCTGCTGGCCATGGGGGTACGCACGCAGGTTGCGCCCCTGGGCGTAAGCGTGGCCAACGCCGACCAACCCGCTCCCAAGCCAGCGGCTCCAAACCAAGCAAACAGCGCAACGGCTGTCGCCACCTTGCGCTAGCCCCAACCGTCACGCGAGTGCCGCGCCGGCCCGCCCCGAAGCACTTGCTTTGCGGGGCGGGCCGGTGGCTTTTTCGGCCTTGTGCGCTACCTTCCGGCCCCATGAAAATCCTTTTAGTTGAAGACGAACCCTCGGTCGCGGCTTTTCTGCACCAAGGCCTCACCGAGCAAGACTACACCGTTGACCTCGCCGCCGACGGCCTCCTGGGCCTGCGCCGGGCCCAATCGACCCGTTACGACTGCTTGATTCTGGACCAGATGCTGCCCGGGCTGAGCGGCCTCGAAGTGTGCCGCCAGGTGCGGGCCCACGACCCCGGCGTGCCCATTTTGATGCTCACCGCCCTGGGCGAAACCGACGACAAAATCCGGGGCCTCGACGCCGGCGCCGACGATTACCTCGTCAAGCCGTTTGCCTTTGAAGAGCTGCTGGCCCGTTTGCGCGCGTTGGTGCGGCGCCGCACCGAGGCCCCGGCTCCCAAAGCCGTGCTGCACCTCGCCGACCTCACCCTCGACCCCGGCTCCAAGCGCGTGGAGCGGGCCGGACAGGTGATTCAGCTCACGGCCCGGGAGTTTTCCTTGCTGGAGTATTTGCTGCGCAACCAGGGCCGGGTGGTGTCGCGCGCCGACTTGCTCACCCACGTCTGGGACATGAGTTTCGATACGGGGTCCAATGTGATTGACGTGTACATCAACTTTTTGCGCAAGAAAGTTGACAAGGGTTTCGAACCCAAACTCATTCACACACTGGTTGGAATGGGCTACATGATGAAAAGCGAAGGGTAATTCCGGTGATGTGGAAATTCGCCAGTGTGCTGAGGCAGTGAGCTGACACGGCTGGGTCTGAACCAATCACACCGGCACATTCCCACATCCACTCGTCAGCACATCCATCCATGTCCATCCGCCTTCGCCTCGCCATTCAGTTTGGGTCCATTCTGGCCGTGACGTTGCTGCTCTTCGCGTCGGCCATCTATTTTGCCACCCTGCAGTCGCGGCGCGAATTGTTCACCCAAAGCCTGTTTAAGCGGACGCTGGTGGTGGGCCATGCCTACGCCGACGGCCAGCGGGACCGCGGCGACGCCGGGCAGCAGGCCTCGTACCGGCGCTACCTGCGCCAGCTCTACCGCACCCTGCCCGACGAAGAAGGCCGGGTGTACGACCACCTCAACCACCTGGTGTTCCGGGAAGGGCAGGGGCCGGCCAAGCCCGTGCCCACCGCCTGGCTGGCCGAAGTGCGCCGCTCCGGCCGGGCCGTGCTCGAGCCCGAAACCAACTACCACGAAACCGTGGGCTTGCTGTACCACGACGCGCGCCTGGGCCCGTTGGTGGTGGTGGCTTCTTCGGTGGACGAAGACAGCCGCCAGCAGCTGCGGCAGCTGCGCGAATTGCTGGCCGTGGGCCTGTTGACGGCCTTTGTCGTGATGGGCATTGCCAACTGGGTGTTTGCGGGCCAGGCCCTGCGCCCGTTGCGGCGCATGGTGCAGGAAGTCGACGGCATCACGGCCACGGACCTGAGCCAGCGGCTAACCCAGGCCGCCGGCTCCAGCGACGAAATTGGCCGCCTGGCGCAGCGCTTCAACCGTTTGCTCGACCGCCTGGAGGCGGCTTTTGCCGGTCAGCGCACCTTTGTGCGCGACGCTTCGCACGAGCTGCGCACTCCGCTCACGGCCCTCATTGGGGAGCTGGAAGTGGCCCTGCTGCAAGCCGAGCGGCCCTTGCCCGAGTACCGCCGCGTGCTGCAGTCCACGCTGGATTCGGCCCGGCAGCTCAACGAGTTGACCAATGGGCTGCTGCAAATTGCCCGCGCCTCCGACGACCCTTCGCAGGTGACCATGGCGGCCGTGCGCCTCGACGAGCTGCTGCTGCAAGCGCATGAGCAGTTGCTGCGTCGCCATCCCACCTGCCGGGTCGACCTGGACTTTGGCGACGTGGACGAGCCCGGGATGGGCGGGTTTGTGGTGCGCGGCAACGAGGCCCTGATGCTGTCGGCGGTGCTGAACGTGCTGGACAACGCCTGCAAGTTTTCGGCGGGCACGGGCGGCACGGTCACGGCCACGCTCGCCCGGGTCGGCACCCGCGTGCTGCTGCTGGTGTCCGACGAAGGCCCCGGCTTGTCGGCGGACGATTTGCAGCAGGTGTTCGTGCCTTTTTTCCGGGCGGCGTCGGCCCGCGCCGTGCCGGGGCACGGCATTGGCTTGCCGCTGGCGGCGCGCATCATGGCGCTGCACGGGGGCACGGTGCGCGTCGAGAGCGAGCCCGGCCAAGGCACCCAGGTATGGCTGGAATGGCCCCTGGCGTTACAGTAGCGCCTACCTGGCATTTTAATGCGGTTTTAATTTTCCTTTAATTCCGTCTTAATGGCGTGCGCGTAACCTTACGTTCGGATTGCCCCCTTCCGAGATATCAAGGACATTTGCTATTCTCTGGCGCCAGGAAGCAATTATTACTATGTCGGAAATTATTTCGTCTCCTTCGCACACTGGCGCACCCATCGCCGCTTCCCACCCCCCCCTGACGCCCTTGCCCAAGCCGGGTTTGTTCAGCACCATCGGCCAGGATGCGCCGGCGGGGTTGGTGGTTTTCCTGGTGGCGCTGCCGCTGTGCCTGGGCATTTCGCTGGCTTCGGGGGCGCCGCTGCTCTCGGGCGTAATTGCCGGCATCGTGGGCGGAGTGCTGATAAGCTGGCTGAGCGGCTCGGCCGTGAGCGTGAGCGGGCCAGCGGCGGGCCTCACCACCATTGTGCTTTCGGGCATCGCCACCCTGGGCTCGTTTCCCGCCATGCTTGCCGCCACGGTAGTGGCCGGGGTTATGCAGATTATTATGGGCTTGGGCCGGGCCGGCATCATCGCGCTGTACTTTCCGGCGGCCGTTATCCGGGGCATGCTGGCCGCCATCGGCCTCATCCTGATAATGAAGCAGATTCCTCATTTTCTGGGGGCCGACTCCGATTTTTTCGAGGATTTAAATTTTTCTCAGGTTGATGGTTTCAACACCTTTTCGGCCATTGGCGCTGCTTTTCGGAGCCTGAGCCCGGGCTCGGTGCTGGTCGGGGCCGTGTCGCTTAGCCTGATGTTGATTTGGGACAGCAAAGCCATCCGTCGCCAGCCATGGGCGCGTTTGGTGCCGGGCGCACTAGTCGCCGTATTGGTGGCCGTGGGCATCAATCAACTGCTGCATGTCGTTGCTCCCGCAATTCAGGTACGTCCCGAACACCTGGTGACATTGCCCGTCGTTTCCTCCATGCAGCAGCTGGTCGGGGCCATGACGTTTCCCGATTTTGACGCGTTGCGCAGGCCCGCCACCTACGGCGTGGCCCTAACCATTGCCATCGTGGCTTCGCTCGAAACCCTGCTCAGCGTGGAGGCGGTGGATAACCTCGACCCCCAGAAGCGCCACACGCCCACCAACCGCGAACTGCTGGCGCAAGGCACGGGCAACCTGGTGAGTGGCTTGCTGGGCGGGCTTCCCATCACCGCCGTTATCGTGCGCTCGTCGGCCAACATCAGCGCGGGTGGCCAAACCCGCCTGTCGGCCTTTATCCACGGGCTGCTGTTGCTCGTCAGCCTGGTGTTTCTGGGCTCCGTGCTGAACCTGATTCCCCTGTCGGCCCTGGCCGCCGTGCTGCTGGTGGTGGGCTACAAACTCACCAAGCCGGCTTTGTACCGCACGCAGTGGCGCCTGGGACGCGAGCAATTCGTTCCCTTCATCATCACCATTGCGGCCGTGTTGTTCACGGACTTGCTCAAGGGGGTCGCCATTGGGTTGGTGTTGGGCTTCTTCTTTATTCTGCGCGACAACTCCAAGGCGGGTTCGTACCTGCGCAACGAACCCACCAGCGACGACGAGCCCGGCTTGCTGCACCTCCGGTTGCCCGAGCACGTTTCGTTCCTGAACAAAGCCAGCATCGTCACCACCCTCGAACAACTCCCCACCGGCAGCCGCGTCATTCTCGACGGCACCCGTTCCGATGTCATCGACCACGACGTGCTGGAGGCCATCGAGGCCTTTCGCCAAGCTGCTCCCGCACGCGGCATCGACCTGGAACTGCGCGGCATCCGCCAGGTAAGCATGGCTGCGCACTAAGTTTGCCCCAGCTTTCTCTTTTTCTTCACTAACGCAACGCGTGGGACCATGTGTCGGCGCATTGCATAGCCCTTCAACCATGGACGGTGTTCAGGAAATTCTCGAAAACAATCGCCGGTGGGTAGCCGATAAAAACGCCCAGGACCCCGATTTTTTCAAACGGCTGGCCGAGGGCCAAAAGCCGAAGTACCTATTCATTGGCTGCTCCGACTCGCGGGTGCCCGCTTCGGGCATCACCGGCACCGGTCCGGGCGAAATGTTCGTGCACCGCAACATTGCCAACCTGGTGGTGCACACCGACATGAACATGCTCAGCGTGCTGCAATACGCCGTGGAAGTGCTCGGGGTGAAGAATATTTTGGTGGTGGGCCACTACGGCTGCGGGGGCGTGGCCGCGGCGGCCAGCAACAAGCAGTACGGCCTGATTGACAACTGGCTAACCAACATCCGCGACGTGGTTCGGCTGCACGAAACGGAGCTGGCGGGCATCGAAGACGACAAGGAGCGCGCCAAGCGCCTGGTGGAGCTGAACGTGGTGGAGCAAGTCCGCAACCTGGCCAAAACCAACATCATTCAGAACGCCATGCGCGGCGAAAACCCGCCCCGGCTGCACGGCCTCGTGTACGACCTGCACGACGGCGTGCTCAAGGACCTGGAGGTGGACAATTCCTCGATGTTTAGCGAAATGGAACGCATCTACGGCACCCACGCCCAGGTCGCTGCCGACCGCGACTCCAGCACCTACGAGGGCCCAACTCTCGACCCTGCCGGAGAGGAGATTGGGCCGGAAACCGGCCGCAACGCCGAAGCCGCCTCCGCCTCGCACTAGCCGGTTCATCGCTTCTAATCAAAAGCTAAAGCCCGTTGTCTCAACAACGGGCTTTAGCTTTTGCCGCTGAGGGCTTGCCGCAACCCCCAGGTAGTGAGCCCTCAGCAGCCCTGTGAAGCTGCGG
The DNA here is from genome assembly GCA_036387695.1 of Hymenobacter sp. Classification (GTDB taxonomy): domain Bacteria; phylum Bacteroidota; class Bacteroidia; order Cytophagales; family Hymenobacteraceae; genus Hymenobacter. The sequence continues at coordinate 9,611 of DASVTG010000223.1, forward strand.
TTGCGGACGCCACTACGGGCGGTTTGCGGCGTCCTTGCTTGCCATAGAGCAGCGCCGAGACCGGTTTCCAAAGGGCGCTGAGCGTTGCAAAAGGAATGAAGCGGCGGCGCTTGAAATCCAGGAGCGTGCGGTTGTCGTCGAGGGCCGCGATGGTGTGCAACCCATCGGGATAGTCCGGGTGCGGCGACGTTAGGCGGGCTACTTCCCGCTCGGCGTAGTCAGTCGGCGTCAGCGTCAGCACTTCGTAAACGGTGATGCCGTGGCCGTAATCGAGGGCGCAGTCCTGGCCCGGCCGGTATAGCCGCGGGCCCTCTTTAAAAAATGGCCCCGCCGGGCGAGCGCCCCGGACGTCGGTTTTCACCGGGTTCTGGGGATGGTCGTGCCAGGGGCCGTCCAGGGTGTCGGCGTAGGAAATGAACAGGTTCAGCATGGGGTCGCGGTCCATGCGGGCATAGAACAGCCAGTACCGGCCCTCGTGCTCCAGCAGCGTGGTGTCCACGCCCTGCACCGACAGCAACAGCTGGCCCTCGGCGGGGTCGGTAACGGGCTTGCGCAGGTCATACATGCGCACCCCGTTCGTAATCCAGGCCTCGGGGATGCAGTAGGGGCCGTGCAGGAAAGGGTAAGAAAGGTGAAACGGGAAGCTGAGCACGTCGCGTGGCTCTTCGTGGGCCGGCCAGGGATAAGCCAGCCGGGCAATGGTGCCGCGCCGCACCCGGTAATCGTAACGCTCAAAATAAACCACGCTGCCGGAAGCTTCCTGCCGGGCAAAGCAGTCCGCGTAAAACACGTGGCGGTCGGGCAGCAGCGGGGCATCCACGGCCGCGCCGCGCAGGTTTTCGGGTCGCAAAAAATCCTGCACGGGGCGGTCGACCACGCCCATGTTCCACTGGTCGGCTTGCAAAAACGTGTCGCACAAGTCCCGCAGCTTGTGCTGGGCCAAGCGCGCCAGAAAGACCGGAAGTGCCGGCCGCGCCGCTGGGGTAGCGGCCGGGGCAGCGGCCGACGCAGTCACAGCGGCTCCCGCAAGGAGCTGTTGGCCAAGCTCGGCTGGCCAGTGGGCGCATTCGGTGTACAGGCGGTCGGCGGTGGCGGCGGGGCTGTGCAGCGCCGTCCGGAAAACGCCTTGCTTCAACACGGTGGCCGTTCCGGAAGAAGAAAGTCGGCACAAGGAGGCCGTCGTCACCGGCTGGCCCTGACGTGTTTCCTCCATGCCAATTGCCTGGTGCACTGCCGCCGAATGCGCGCCCCATTGGAAAGCCCACACGCCATGCCGCGTGGCCTGGGCAATTGCTCCGCTCACGGGAGCCTCGGCGAAGCTCAACACAAAATCGAGCTGATGGCCGGCGATGGCGGCCACGTCCGTTTCGTACAGTTGGAGAGTCCCGTCTGCCGCGTATTGCGCCAAGCAAACCAGCCGGGAAGCCTGCGGGGCCAACGCTTCCAGCCCCGAAGCCTGGCGTAGCCCCTGGGGGTTGTAGCACCACTTTAAGTAGCCTTTCCACCACCAAGCCCCGTTTTCCACGGCTCGGTTTTCTCCGATATCAATCCGAACAAGCACCGCCAGGGAGGCGTCAGGCAAAGCTAGTAAATGGTGCACCGCCTTCATTTCCCATTCCGCAACATAAGCCCGGCTGCACAGAACGCCGAACTTCATGCCCTTTTCTGCCTCTTTCATGGCCACAATATAGAGCCGGGCTGATTTTGAAAGTGCTCTAAGTGCTGTGGGTCACGGATGTTCGAAAGCTTTCAAAAGTTCGCACGCAAAAGGAACGCCTTTATCTCCTTAGTAGCACTTTTAGTTGATTAAGTCTCAACATCGCTTTTTTTAGTATTATGCCTTTGATTTGTTTTATTATTACCTTGTGCTATGCCGTTAAAAATTTTACTTTTATCGCACCGCTTTCATCCCGACATAGGCGGCATCGAGGTTAATTCTGAAATCTATGCCCACGCTTTTACCGCAGCCGGGCACGAAGTGCGCGTTGTCACGTGGTCTGCTTCCCTTGAAGAAGACGCTTTCCCGTTTGTAGTGGTCCGCAACCCCAGCAAGCGGACGCTTTTTAGGGAGCACGCCTGGGCCGACGTCATTTTTGAGAACAATCCCTGCATTCGGCTGGGGTGGCCCGGCCTGTTTTTTGGGCGCCCCCGCGTTATTTCCTTAAACACCGAATACCACAACAACGCCGCCGGCCTGGTGAAGCGGGCGTGGCTGAAGCGCGCCGCCGCCGTGATTTCGGTGAGCGAGGCCGTGCGGCGCAAGTGCTGGCCCGGTGCTTCGGTCATCAGCAACCCTTACCGGTCCAAGGAGTTCCGGGTGCTGCCCGAAGTGAGGCGGACCGATGATTTCGTGTTCCTGGGCCGCCTGGTTTCCCAAAAAGGCGCCGACCAGGCCGTCCTGGCCTTCCACCGGGTGTTGCGCTTGCTGGACGAGGAAGACCACCTGGCCGACGGTCCCTGCCTCACCATCGTGGGCGACGGACCGGAGCGGCCCAAGCTTGTGGGACTGGTGGAGCGCCTCGGCCTAACCGGACGCGTGCATTTCGTGGGGTTTCTGCACGGCGAGAAACTGGTGAGGCAGCTCAACGCGCACCGCTACCTGCTGGTGCCCTCCATTTACGGGGAGGCCTTTGGCAACGTGGTGCTGGAAGGCATGGCTTGCGGGTGCGTGCCCATTGTGTCGGACAGCGACGGGCTGCCCGACGCCGCCGGCCGTGCCGGGCTGGTGTTCAGCCGGGGGAGCGTGGAATCGTTGGCCGCTGGCATTTGGCGCATTCTTCACGACCCGATGCTGGAGCTTCAGCTGCGGCAAGCGGCGCCTGCGCACTTGGCCAACCACGAGCCCGAAGTCATTGCCTGCCGCTACTTGCAGGTGCTGGAAAATGCCGCCGGCTACCCGTCCGAAGGCGGCACGCCCTGCCCGCCCGTTGCGCACAACGTCCATTCTGCGTCAAGCGGCGGGTAGCCCGCCAAGCTTGCCACAACGGCCAGCTCTGGCTAGAAATAGGGAAGCCGCCAGAAGCCCGTTGTTGCCAACAACGGGCTTCTGGCGGCTTCAACGCAATACCAGGCGCGCTATTTGGCGTCTTTGATTTCCTGAACTGCTTTTTCCACGGCCTGCTGAGACTCCGCGCCGTGCCCGCGCGTGGCTTGGGTTTTGGCCGCTTCTTGCAGCAGGCCAGCGCTCATTTGGTCGGCGCCGTAGGTCTTGTATTTGATGGCAAAAGCCTTGACCCGCTCCACGCCTTCGGCAAAAGCTTTGGGGTCGTCGAGGCGGCCCATCATGGCCGTGAGCGACGGGGCCATGTTGAACTGTGTTTGCGGGCGGGCGGCGTCAAACTTGTCGCGCACGTAGGCCCACTCGTTCGGGCCCCCGGCTTTGGCGTACACGTCCACCACGGCTTGGGCCAGGGCGGCGTGCTCGTCTTTCTCAAAGGTTTTTGCTTTGGCCAGGGCCTGCGCGGGCTGCACGGCCGCGTAGCCGCGCAGGGCCGCTCCCTGCACGTTGTACGACTGGCTGTTGAGTTGCTGGCTGAACAGCTTTTCGTCCTTTTTATCTTTCAGCTGAGCCAGTGAGGTGAGTAGCTGGGTGAGCACCGCGGGTTGCTTTTCAGTAGCGGCGCGCTTGCGCAGGGCAGGGGCCGCCGCTTTGGCCACCGTTTTGTCATCGAGTTTCAAAGCAGCCACGGCGGCCCCGCGGATGCCATAGAACTTGTCGTTGAGGGCCGCGAGCAGCACGCCGCGGGCGGCGGCATTGGTCGTTTGCTCTTTGGCCGCGACGGCCACGGCTTCGCGGCGGTCCACAAACAGCGGGGCGTGGCTGTACTGATACACGGCGGCGGCCACCGGCTTGTTGTCGGTTTTCAGCCACAGCATTTTCTTGTTGGCGTCCACGTTCACCAGTTCGGGCTTGGCCGGCAGCGGCATGGTGAACGTTTGGGTGGCCTCGGTCATGGTCACGGGCTGGTGCTGCACTTTGCCGCCCACGTAGTAGTCGATGGTGAAGGGCAGCTGGAAGGCCTGGCCCGCCTGGGTCTGCTTCACCGTCACGGACTGCACCTTTTGGGCCGCGTCCCAGGCGTAGTCGATGGTCACGACGGGATGGCCCGGCGCGAAGTACCACTGGTTCCAGAACCAGTTCAGGTCCTGGCCCGAAACCGCTTCGAAAGCCAGGCGCAGCTGGTGCGCCTCGCCGTTGCCGAGGGCGTTGTCCTTCAAGTATTTCTGGAGGCCAGCGAAGAACACGTCGTCGCCCAGGTAGGTGCGCAGCATGTCCATCACGGCGCCGCCTTTCTGGTAGCTCACCAGGTCGAACACGTCCTCCTGGCTGTCGTAGTGGAAGCGCACCAGGTTTTTGGCGGCGTCGCGCGGGCTGTTCAGGTAGCTGCGCAGGTAGCGGTAGTAGTGGGCATCGGCGGCGTCTTTGCCGTACTTGTGCTCGGCGTAGAGGCCTTCCGAAAAGTCGGCCATGGTCTCGTTTACGGTGATGTTCGACCACGATTCGGCCGTCACGTAGTCGCCAAACCACTGGTGGAACAGCTCGTGCGCAATGACCGACTCGTTGCTGAACTCGCGGTCGAGCAGCTCGCGGTCCGTCATCTGCACCTGCTCGCCGTGCAGCGTGGCGGTGGTGTTTTCCATGGCGCCGCTCACGTAGTCGCGGGCCACAATCTGGGCGTACTTATTCCAGGGGTATTCCACGCCCAGGCGGTTGGAGTAAAACTCCAGCATGTCGGGCGTGTTGCCGAAAATCTGTTTGGCGAAGGGCGCGTACTTGGGCTCGAGGTAGTAGCTCACTTCCTTGCCGCGCCAGGTGTCCTTGTAGATTTTGAAGTCGCCCACGGCCATCATAAACAGGTACGGGGCATGGGGCAGGTCCATCTTCCAGGTGTCGGTGCGCAGGCCGGCGCCGGCGGGCTGCTGGCTCACCAGTTGGCCGTTGCTAAGCGTGACGTACTTGCTGGGCACGGTCATGCTGATTTCCTGGGTGGTTTTCTGGTTGGGCCGGTCACTGGTCGGGAACCAGGCCGAGGAGCCTTCGGTCTCGCCCTGCGTCCAGATTTGCACGGGCTTGCCGGCCACGGCGCTGTCCGGGTTGATGAAGTACAGGCCTTTGGCGTCGGTGATGGCGGCGCTGCCCTTCACTTTCAGCTCGTCGGGCTTGGAGACGTAGTCAATGTAAACGGTGTATTGCTCGCCGGGCTTGAAGGTCTTGCCCAGGTTGATGCGCAGGTTGGCGGCATCGGTGTAGCCGTACTTGAGGGGCTTCTGCTGGTCGCCGTTCATCAGCGCCACGGCCTTGATGTCCATGCCCTTGGCGTCGAGCCGCAACGAATCGGTGGGGTAGGCGTGGGGCTTGAGCGTAATCCACGTCTTGCCGTAGAGGTAGCGCTTGGCGTAGTCTAACCGCACGTCGAGCTTGGTGTGCACCAAGTCGTTGACTTTGGTGGCCGAAGCGCGGTAGGGGAATTCCGCCTTCGCGGCGGGGGAGGTGGGCGCCTGAGCCTGGGCCGGAGCTACGGCCACCAAGCCCAGGAGGCCCAACGCAAAAAGATGCTTCATGAAAACGGACTGAGAAATGATGATTTTCGTGATAAAAAGCTGCTTCGAAAGTGAAAGCGCGACGCAAGGGCGAAAATTACAAGCGAAAAACCGGACGAGCCGCGCCTGGCACCGCTGCCGGCGGGACGCCCCACCAGCGGCGGGGCCGCAGGTAGTTGCCCCACGCCGCCGGCCGGGCAGCGAACCAGGACTTCGTGTTTGGTCGTGACGCACCCCGGGCCTATTCCGGCTTGCCTTCGTCCAAGGTGCGTGCCAGAACCCAGCGGCGCAGAGGCTCTTCAAGGGCTCGGTAACCGATTTCGGAAAGGACCACCGTTGCCAGAAACCGCCACCCGGGGTGGGCGTTGGGCCCAAACCGGTTTTGCCACCAGATGCTGAACAGCCCGATGTGAAACAGGTAAAAGAAATACGAGCTGCGTCCCAAAGCCTGCATCAGCTTGGTTGCCAGTGCGTCCCGAAGCCAGCTGCGCTCGGCCAGCAGGCCGGCCAGCAAGAGCACGACGCCAACCGGGAAAACCACATTGTTGAGGGCAATGGCGCCGGGGTGAAGGCGCCCGTCGTAAAAGTTGGCCGGTGAACGCAGCCAAGCCAACAGCCAAACCGTCAGGCCCATAAGAAAGGTGCCCGCCAGCGTGCGCCAGGGCCAGCGGAAACGGAAGCTTTCCGGGGCGGGGCGCGCCGCCCACCAGCGGGCCAGCCCAACGCCCAGGGTGAATTCGAAAACCCGCCCAAAAAAGGTGTAGTTGAACAGGTGGTAGTAAGAACCAAAAAAACCGTGCAAAGCCGCGTGGTCCTGGCAGAGGCAAGTTAGGAACAAGCCCGTGGCGAGCACGACGGCAACAAAACCCGCGGCGCCGCGGTGCCCCCACCGCCGCCAGGCCAGCAACAGGAAAGGGACCGAAAAGTAAAAACACTCCTCCACCGTGAGCGACCATCCCTGGGGAATGCCCACGTATTTGAGCGTGCTGGAGAAACCCCGCAGCAACGTCTGGCTCAGCAAAACGAGCAGCAAGCTATTGGCTGCGTTGCCCGGAGGAATGGGCCAGTACACGTAAGCCAGCAACAGGCCGTTGAGCAGCAGGTACACGGGGAGGATGCGGGCCACCCGCCGCCAGAAATAACGCCGCCACCACGCAGCGCGGAGCTGCACACGGGCCTGGTAACGGGTGGCAATCACGAAGCCGCTGATTACAAAGAAGATGCCGACGCCCACGTAAAACTGACTGAAGATGCTTTGCAGCCATTCGGACACCGCGGGCCGGTAGTGCAGAAAGAAAACCAGGTAGGCCGCAATGGCGCGCAAGCCGGTAAGCGCCGGATAGTAAGGACGTGATGAAGGAAGCGCGGCGCGGGCAGGAGCTGACATGAGGCCGCAAACTACTGCCCACGACGGCCCGGTTGAACGGTGGCCAGAGCAAAAGCGAGGATAAGTGCCTTCCGGGGGTGTTGCCCGAACGCCGCGGCAGTTGAAGGAGCACAGCCCGTGGGATGGGTGTAGTTTTGCTCCGTCATTTTGAAACCGTTGCATGCACCCACTACTACGTGTGCTCTGTTTGCTGGCCATTCCCGGACTGGGGCGGGCACAGCGAGCCGTGGCGCAAGCTCAATTTCCCGCCGACAGCAGCCGCGCCCTGCGCGAAGTCACGGTGTACGCCTCCCGCCTGAGCCAGCCCTTGAACCAGACGGGGCGCGCGGTTACCGTCGTTTCGGGGGCCAGCATTGCGCGCTACCCGGTCAATTCGCTCGATGATTTGCTGCGCTGCCTGCCGGCGCTGGAGGTGCAGAGCCGGGGCCCGTTCGGCGCGCAGGCCGACGTGAGCTTGCGCGGCAGCACCTTCACCCAGGTGCTGTTCCTGCTGGATGGCATGCGGCTGAACGACCCGCTCACCGGCCATTTCGGTGCTTACTTGCCCATCTCGCCGGCCGAGATTGAGCAGATAGAAATCATCCGCGGCGCCGGGGCCGCCCTCTACGGACCCGACGCCGTGGGCGGCGTCATCAACATCGTCACCAAAACTTTTGCCGCCACCGAGCGCCGCAACGAGGCCGAACTCACCAGCACCACCATGCGCGGCGAGTGGAACCTGTGGCACACC
>DASVTG010000224.1:0-2627 GCA_036387695.1 Hymenobacter sp.
GACGCCGTGGTAGCCGAGGCCCGCGCAACCGGGGCCGTCCGGCTGAAATGGCAAGTGCTCAATTGGAACGAGCCTGCCATCACCTTCTACAAAAAGCTGGGCGCCACCATCGAAGACGAGTGGTTTAACGGCAACCTCGACGAAGCCCAACTGGCCAGTTACACCGTGGCGCCGGAGGCCACCTCGGCAGCGGCGCCAACCGTGGGGCGCAGCTTGTAGCACCAGGCAGCGGAGGCCAGCACAAAGGCCCCGCCCAAGGCGCCTGCCCACAGCAGCCACGCGCTTCCCCACAGCAGGGCCACCAACAAGCCCAGCGAAGCAAGCAGCCGCGGGATTTCAAGTTGCCAGGCCCACGTGCGGTTTTCGAGCAAGCCCCCGCCGGCTACCACGCCGGCGGCAATCCAGCCGGCCAGCAAGTAGCGCGTGGCGGGCGGCATGTTCTTTTGGGTGAACACAAACAACGCGGCCACGCCCACCAGCACCACGTATTGCGCCAGCACGTAGCCGCGCACGGGCGTGGGCTGGTATTTTTGATAGGTGGTTTCGGCTACGGACGGAATTTCCAGGGGCCCGCCTTGCTCGGCGGGCCGCCACCCGGGGCGGCCAAACACCACCCGCAGCCGGTTGGCCAGGCCGGGCGTGGCCCGCACCTGCCGCCACAAGGCCGGGTAGTGGCTCACGTTGGCCCAAAGCGGGTTCCAGGATTGCAGCGGCACGGTGATGCCGTAGACGGGCCGCTCGGTTTCGGGTTCGAACGTGCCAAAGAGCCGGTCCCAGATGATGAGGGCGCCGGCGTAGTTCTTGTCGATGTAGCGCGGGTTGCGGCCGTGGTGCACGCGGTGGTGCGAAGGCGTGTTGAGCACCCATTCCAGCGGGCCCAGGCGGCCAATGAACTCGGTGTGAATCCAGAATTGATAGAGCGTGACGAGGGCGGAGATGTACACGAAAAACACCGGCTCAAAGCCAATGACGGCCAGCGGCAGGTACACGAAAAAAGTAAACAGGCTTTGCAGCGAGCTTTGGCGCAGGGCCACGCTGAGGTTGTAGTCCTCGCTTTGGTGGTGCACCACGTGGCCGCCCCAAAACAGGTTTATCTGGTGGCTGAGGCGGTGAGCCCAATAATAGCCCAAGTCGGCCAAGATGAAGAGCAGCAGGCCCGCCGTCCAGCTTTGCTTGATGTGGAGGAAGGCGAAATGCTCGTACACAAAAGCGTAGGCCCCCACCCCCACTATGCGCATGAACACCCCCGCCACTTGCGACGTCATGCCGCAGCTGATGTTGGTGAGGGCATCGGCGAAGCGGTAACGGTGGGTGTGCTGCCACCGCTCCGCCAGCAACTCTACCCCGATGAGAACGAAGTAGATGGGAATGCTGAGAACGATGGGGCTAAGCGACATGAGGACGAGCAATAAAAGCCGGCTACCCTATTGGCGAACAAACTTACTGCTGCCGGTCTGGCCCTGGGCATCCTGCCAGCGTAGCACGTATAGGCCTGGTCTCAGGCCCACCACGCTGAGCGGCAAAATGTTGAGTCCGGCTGTGATATTGAGGCTGGTAACCCGTATTCGACGGCCCAGCGTATCGTACATGCGGAAAGTCACCACGCCTTCGGTGGCGGTGGGGTACTGCAGCTGCAGCGTCTCGCGGTCGCTGGGTACCGGATTTGGAAAAACGGCAACCTTGGCGCCTTCCGTGGTGAGCAAGGCCGGGGCCACGTTGTCGAGCGAGCCGTCGGGCCGCACCAGGCGCAGGCGGTAGTAGACAAGGCCCCCGGGCGTTTGGGCGTCGAAGAATTGGTATTGCGAAGCAGGAGGGCGGGAAGTGACGCTTCCGAGGCGTATCCAAGCAGTGGTGTCGCTGCCGGCGCTGCGCTCCACCACGAAGCTACTAAGGAAGCATTCGTCGCGCGTGTTCCAGGTCAGCGTCACGCCAATGTCCTTCGTGTAGACGGCGGCGAAGCTGGTGAGCGGGGCCGGCAGCATGGCCGGGCCGCTGCAGCCCAAATTGCGAAAGCTGCGCACGCGCAGCACCTGCCGCCCCCCGGCCACGTCGCTGAGCGGGTTGAGGGTGCGCGTGTTTTGGCCGCGGGCAATGGCGTAGTGCATCACGGCGCCGGGCAGGTTGAGGTGGCCCAGTTGCTGGGCGTGGCCCAGCTCGTGCACGGCCACGGTTTCGAAATCAATTTGGTTGAGGGCACCAATGGCCACGGCCGGGCCGAACTGGAATACGGCGGCATCGTCGAACTGCATGTCGATTTCCTTCACCCAAAACACCACTTCGCCGCCGGGGGCATAGCACCCGCGGTAGTAGCTGGTGGTGCGGCCCAGCACCAGGTTGGGCAGTTCCGGGCCCGCATCGAAGGCAACCACGTTCAGCCCGTCGTCGGCAATGGCGTTGTTGGCGTTGGCGGCGCCAATTTCCCAGTTCATGCCCGTTTGGCACCGCCAGGAAGTTATGGCCCGCTGCAGCGCCGCGGTGGGACTGGCGCCGAAGTTGGGCCCGAGGCGGAAGGTGATGCCGCCCGAAGCATTCTGGGCACTGTGGTTGGGGCGCTGCAGCAGGTTGCCGTCGGTGCTTTCCACGTTGGTGAGGGCGTAGATGACGGTGAGGCTGCTGGTGGTTTCGGC
>DASVTG010000225.1:0-1769 GCA_036387695.1 Hymenobacter sp.
ACCTAGCCCCTACGTGTGCGCCGAGTGGGAATTTGGCGGCTACCCCTACTGGCTGCAGAACGTGCCCGGCCTGAAGGTGCGCAGCCAGGAGCCCCAGTACGTGGCGGCCTACCGCCGCTACCTCCAGGCGGTGGGCCAGCAGCTGGCGCCGCTGCAAGTGAACCACGGCGGGCCGGTGCTCATGGTGCAGGTGGAAAACGAATACGGCTCCTACGGCGCCGACAAAGACTACCTGGCCCTGAACAAAAAGCTGTTCGAGGAAGCCGGCTTCGACGGCCTGCTTTACACCTGCGACCCCGTGAACGACGTGGCCCGCGGCCACCTGCCCGGCCTGCTGCCCGCCGTGAACGGCACCGACAAGCCCGCCCAAATCCGGCAGCTGGTGCGCACCAACCACGGCGGCCAGGGCCCCTACTTTGTGGCCGAGTGGTACCCGGCCTGGTTCGACTGGTGGGGCGAGGCGCACCACACCGTGCCCGCCAGCAAGTACACCCCCGGCCTGGATTCGGTGCTCAAAGCCGGCATGTCCATCAACATGTACATGTTCCACGGCGGCAGCACCCGCGGCTTCATGAACGGGGCCAACTACAAAGGCGGCACGACCAACTACGAGCCCCAAACCAGCAGCTACGACTACGACGCCCCGCTCGACGAAGCCGGCAACGCCACCCCCAAGTTCCTGGCTTTTCGCCAGGTCATTGCCAAGTACCGCCCGGCCAACCAGCCGCTGCCGGCCGTGCCCGCCGCCAAGCCCAGCGCGGCCCTGCCCGCGCTGCAACTCACCCGCGCCACCAGCCTGGTTGACCAGCTGCCCAAACCCGTGGCCAGCCCCAAGCCCCTCACCTTTGAGGCGTTGAAACAGGCGTATGGCTTTGTGCTGTACCGCACCACCGTGCCGGGCGGCGGCAGCAAGACGCTCACGGTGCGGGACGTGCGCGACTACGCCGTGGTGCTGGTGAACGGCAAGCGGGTGGGCACCCTCGACCGGCGGTTGAAGCAGGACAGCCTGCGCGTGGCGTTGCCCGCCGGCCAGGTCCAGCTCGACATCCTGGTGGAGAACATGGGCCGCATCAATTTTGGGGAATACCTGCTGCAAAACACCAAGGGCATCACCAAAAGCGTGGCCCTCGACGGGCGCGAGCTGGGCAACTGGCGCATCTACGGCCTGCCTTTCGACCAGGCCCCCGCCGTGGCCAAAGCCGCCACGCCGGCCGCCGCCAGCGGGCCGGTGGTGCGCTCGGCCACCTTCACGGTGAGCACGCCCACCGACACCTACCTCGACCTGCGCGCCTGGGGCAAAGGCAACGTGTGGGTGAACGGGCACCACCTGGGCCGCTACTGGGCCATTGGCCCGCAGCAAACGCTGTACGTGCCGGCCGAGTGGCTGAAGAAAGGCGCCAACAACATCACGGTGCTGGAGCTGCTCAAGCCCCAGCAGGCGGCCCTGACTTTCCTCGACCACCCCATCCTCAACGAGCTGCGCGACCCTAACTCGCTCTAAGGCCCTTTGGGGAGGGCCGTTTTGGCAAGGCTTTGCCACCTAAATCGTTTGCGAAGCCCTTTGGTTGAGCTCCTTCATTGGGATTGGGCAGAAAAGACGGGTTTTTGTCCCGTTTATGCCTGAATAAGTACCCGTGCGGGCTGCCCGTGGTCAGTACTTTTAATCCGCTGCCAAGCTGCGCCGCCGGTGGCCATTTTTGCCGGCCTGTGGTGCTCGGCTCTTCGTTCTGGTTTATCTTTTTCCCACCCAGGCAGGCTTCGGCTTGCCG
>DASVTG010000226.1:0-7049 GCA_036387695.1 Hymenobacter sp.
AAAACACCGCCAAGCGCGACATGGCCAAGCTCACGCCCGACAACTGCCAGCAGGCCGACAGCAAATAGCCTAGTGTGCAGGGCGGCTTTTTTGCCTTTGCGCTAGCTAATGCCCTGAACAAACGCTACCTTTGCACTCCCAATTTCGGGAAACATTCATCAGACGCACGAGCTGCGTCGCACAAAACCCCACCGGTTTATGGCAGTTAAAATCCGCCTCGCCCGCCGTGGCCGCAAAAAGGCCGCGACTTACGACATCGTAGTAGCTGACGCCCGCGCTCCCCGCGACGGCCGTTTCATCGAGAAACTCGGCACCTACAACCCCCAAACCAACCCCGCCACCATCAACTATGACGCCGACCGCGCGTTCTACTGGATGATGACCGGTGCTCAGCCCACCGACACCGTTCGGGCCATGCTCAGCTACCGCGGCGTGCTCTACCGTCGTCACCTGCAGTTGGGTGTTGACAAGGGCGCCATCACCCAGGACGTTGCCGACGAGCGTTTCAACGCTTGGAAGAACGAGAAAGACGCTAAAATCGAAGGCAAGCGCACTGGCTTGGTTGACGCCAAAGAAGAGGCCCGCAAGGCTGCCTTCGCTGCTGAAACCAAGGTGAAAGAAGCTCGCTCGGAAGCACAGCGTCAGAAAGCGGCTGCTTTGCTGGCTGCTAACACGCCCGCTCCGGCTGCCGAAGAGGCCACCGAAGCTCCGGCTGAGGCAGAAGCCACCACGGAGGCTGCTGAGTAGTTTTTAGGTTTTTAAACCGAGAGGGTTTGGGGGTTGTGGGCCGAACTGGCTGGCAACCCCCAAACTTTTTTTCGTTACGCCCCCTCCCATGCTTCTCGACGAAACCTATCAGCTCGGCTACATCATCAAAACCCACGGCCTGCGCGGCCACGTGGTGGCGCACTTCGACGTGGACGACACCGCGGCCTACGCCAAGCTGAAAACCGTGTACCTGACCCTAGCCGGCGCCCCCACCAAACTGGTGGAGCACCAAGTGGAGAAGGTGCAGCCCCAGACCGGCTCCCGCGTACTACTTAAGCTGCGCGGCATCGAGCGCATCGAAGAAGCAGAGCCACTGCGCGGCTCGCAGCTGCACCTGCCCCTCACCCAACTGCCGGAGTTGGAAGACGACCAGTTTTACTTCCACGATGTCATCGGTTTCACGGTGGTTGACGAGAATTTAGGCCCGTTGGGCACCGTGGAAAATTTCTACGAACTGCCCCAGCAGGACATGCTGGCCATGCGCTACCAAGGCCAGGAAGTACTGATACCGGTGGTGGACGAGTTGGTAAGCCACGCCAATCAGGAAAAAAAGGAGATTTACGTAAATCTGCCTGACGGCTTGCTGGACGTTTACCTCAAGCCTTCGTCCCGCGACAAAGACGAGCCAGACGAATTCGACGAGGCTTAGTAGCCCAGACTTTTAGTCCGCGAGTAGTAGTTCAGTTCATTCAGTGCCGTTCACGCGCGGACTAAAAGTCCGCGCGACTTCCCCTTATGCGCATCGACATCCTCACCTGCTTGCCGGAGCTTCTGGTCAGTCCCTTTTCTCATTCCATCGTGAAGCGAGCGCAGGACAAGGGCTTGGCCGAGATTCGTGTGCACGACTTGCGCGAACACGCCATCAACAAGCACGGGCAGATTGACGACTACGTATTCGGGGGCGGGGCGGGCATGGTGCTGCGCGTGGAGCCCATTGCGGCCTGGATGGATGCTTTGCAGGCCGAACGGCCCTACGACGCCATCATCTACCTCACGCCAGACGGCGAAACCCTGCGCCAACCGCTGGCCAATCGGTTGTCGCTGTTTGAGAACATCATCATGCTCTGTGGTCACTACAAGGGCATCGACGAACGGATTCGTCAGACTTACATTACCCACGAAATCAGTGTGGGCGACTACGTGCTGAGCGGTGGCGAGTTGGGCGCCGCCATCTTGGTAGATGCCGTGGTGCGGCTGCTGCCCGGCGTGCTGGGCAACGAAGAATCGGCGCTGTCCGACTCTTTTCAGGACGATTTGCTGGCGCCGCCCGTGTACACGCGCCCCGCAGAATGGCGCGGCCAAGCCGTACCTGAAATTTTGTTGTCTGGCAACACGCCCAAAATAGAAGAGTGGCGGCACGAGCAAGCACTGGCCCGCACGCAAGCCCGCCGGCCCGATTTACTGGGCCAGTAGAACTCGTTACTGCTTTGCGTAATAAACACTTGCTATCCTCAGTCGAAAGCGCTATCTTTGCGCTCCGTTTCGATAAAATACTAATTCCCGACGGCGGCGCCGTCTTTCGCAATTTTCTCAGCCATGAGCGTACTACTTGACTTTATCCAGGCCGAATCGCAGGAGCGCCGCGCCAGCTTCCCCCTCTTCGCCGCCGGCGACACGATTAACGTGCACGTGAAAATTCGCGAGGGCAACAAGGAGCGCATTCAGCAGTTCCAGGGCGTGGTGCTGCAGCGCCGCAACCCTAGCTCGAATGGCGAAACCTTCACCGTTCGCAAAATTTCTAACCAAATCGGCACCGAGCGTATCTTCCCCCTGCTGTCGCCTAACATCGATAAAATCGAAGTTATCCGTCGCGGCAAAGTGCGTCGCGCCCGTCTGTTCTACCTGCGCGGCCTCTCGGGCAAGCAAGCTCGTATCAAAGAGCGTCGCTTGAACCAAGCCACCAAGGCCACCGCCTAAGCATTGCAGCAACCGTAGGGTTGCTTATAACAAAAAGGCCGGCCCCACGCGTGGGGCCGGCCTTTTTCGGTTCAAGCCGGGCCAACTATGCATTGACCCGGCAGTGCTGTTCTTAGCTATGCGACGAGTAGTCCTGGGGCAGGCTGCCGTCTACTTCCACCGAGCCGCCGCTTTGCAGCTGCTGGGCCACAGACGTTAGCACTTCGCCTAGTTTGGTCACGCGGGTAGCCACGTTCACGTTTTCGGGGAAGTTGGCGGCCAGGGTGGTCTGCGCGCCCAAGCGTGCCAGCAACGGGGCAATAACGTTCACGTCGAGGGTGCCGCTGCCAAAGTGTGCCTTCAGCGCCTGCATGTCAACGATGAGTTGGTGAAAAGCTGGGTTGTTGGCAGCTTTCAAGTCTTCAATCCAGCGTTGGAATTGGTTGTCGAGACCGGCGCGCTCGGTTTCCTGGGTGAGGTCGCCGGTAAGGAACTTGATGGCGCTGTCCAAATGGACCTGGTGTTGCGATTCTGTCTTTTCCATGGGTGGGTGTTGTGAAATGTGAGAGACAGTTGAGTTTCCTGCCACATTTGCCAACGTAGTTCCGAACCCCTAGGTTGGCTTAGCGCCCAAACAAAAAGCCCCGCCGGTACCGGCAGGGCTTTCCAATAGCAACGGATAACGTGGGAGCGAGGACTACTCGATTTTGTTCATGCGGTCCTTCACGGCCTCCAGGGCCACGCGCATGTTCACAATGTCGCCACGGGCAGCTTCCTGCTCTTTCAGGTTCAAGTCGATGAGGTTGTTGAACTGCTGGAGTTCGGCGGCGTTGGCGGCCAGCATCTGCTGGATTTCAATTTTGCGCGCTTTGTTCTTTTCGATGTCTTTCTTGATGGTGTTGGCTTTTTCAATCACCGACATGTGGTTGTTCTGCGAAGCCACCAGGGCGCGCTCGGCTTCGGCAATTTGCGACACCAAGTCCTCGCGGTACATCATGCGGGCGAAGTCCTTCAGGTATTTCTCCGCCGATTTCCACTGCACGGGCGTTTTCTCTTTGGCCAAGTAAGCATTGCCCAGGTCAATGCTCCACCACACGGTGGTGCCGGTGGGGGCGGCTTCAACTTTGCTGATGATGCGGATGGGGGTGGGCGAAATTTCTTCGATAACCACGCCGTCCATGGTCAGCACGCCTTTGTTGTTCTTCATTTTGCTGCCGAACTTTTCGCTGAGCTGCTTGAGCCACGCGGCTTCCACACGGCGGTTGTCCAGCTGCATGCTCACGCGCTGGCCGGTGCGGGGCACGTTGCCGATGGACATATCGTATTCGTCAACAAGGGATTTCTGTGCATAACCGCTCAGCGAAGCCAAGCATACGAGGAGCAGGATGAGTAGGCTTTTTTTCATGGAGATAAGTAACTGTATGAAGGCTTTAAAAATGGTCTAAAAAAAGACGTTTTAGATTGTACCGCTGTCCGGCTTTTCAAATTTAGGCCCTTTATTCGATGCAAAATCCTATCCGCAACAGATTTTTATAAATAATGCTGTTTTTGTTGATTAATTCACATTAATGCGTCCTTAAATTATACTAAATTATTCGCGGCAATTGCACTCCTTGCTGCCATTCTGAATGCAAGCGCAACAAAGCTTCCCTCTCAAGGGTTGTAGGGCTCTATGCAAGTCACTGTTTGCCGCACCGAGCACTTTAATGCCGCCCACCGCCTGCACAATCCCGCCTGGGGTGATGAACGCAACCAGCGCGTATTCGGCAAATGCAATAATGCCAACTACCACGGCCACAATTACAACCTGACCGTGCGCCTGACCGGCCCCGTGGACCCGGACACCGGCTACGTGTACGACCTGAAGCGGCTGAGTGACCTCATCAAGCACGAGGTGCTGGACCGCTACGACCACAAAAATTTAAACTTGGACACGGAAGAGTTCCGTAACCTGAACCCCACGGCCGAAAACATTGCCGTGGTAATTTGGCAGCGCCTGCGTCCGCATTTGGAGGCCGGCCTTGCCCTTTCGGTCACGCTTTACGAAACGGACCGCAACTTTGTAGAATACCATGGATAACCCCTCCGGGCCGGCCCCGGCAACCGACTCGCACTTGCCCACGGGCTTGCGCACCCCGCTTAGCGACGACGCTTTCGAGCGGACCGACGAAGCCAAAATTACGGCCATCAGCGGCCACTTCGAGGCCATTATGCGCGAGTTGGGCCTGGACCTGACCGACGACAGCCTGGCCGGCACTCCCCGGCGCGTGGCCAAGATGTACGTGCAGGAATGGTTTAAGGGCCTCGACTCGAAAAATCGGCCGGAAGTGCGCATGTTTGACAACCGCTACAACTACCACCAGCTGCTGGTGGAGCGCGACATCACGCTGTTTTCGTGCTGCGAGCACCACTTCGTTCCCATCATTGGCAAGGCCCACGTGGCGTACCTGCCGGGGAAGCACGTGGTGGGCCTAAGCAAACTGAACCGGGTGGTGCAGTATTATGCCCGCCGCCCGCAGGTGCAGGAGCGCCTCACCCGCCAGATTGCCGAAGAGCTTAAGCAAAGCCTGGGCACCGACGACGTGGCCATTCTCATTGAAGCCGACCACCTGTGCGTGATGAGCCGCGGCGTGAACGACACGAGTAGCTCGACGCTGACCAGCGAATACGGTGGGCGCTTTGCCACCGACGAGGCACTGCGCGGAGAGTTTTTGCGGCAAATAGGAAAGTAGTGGTTAATGATTAGGGGTTAGTGGTTAATGTTGTGGTCTCGTGCAGCCGACATGTCGACCGTTGAATTCAAGTAGTCCTTAACCGTTAACCATTAACCTCTAAGAATGAAGGTTCTCATCACCGGCGGCACCGGGCTCATTGGCACTCGCTTGGCCGAGCTGCTCATCGACAGTGGGTTTGAAGTAGCCTTGCTGAGCCGTGAGCCGGCCAAGAGCAGCCACTTTCGCAGCTTCCGCTGGGACCCGCGCGCCGGCACCATTGACGAAGCAGCGGTGCCCTACGCCGACTACATCGTGAACCTGGCCGGGGCCAGCGTATCGGACGGCAAGTGGACGGACGAGCGCAAGCGCGACATCATGACCAGCCGACTGGGTGGGCTGGCCTTGCTGAGCCGCGAGCTGACCAAGCCCGGCCACCACGTGCAAGGGTTTATCTCGGCCTCGGCCATTGGCGTGTACGGCGACACGGCCGACACGCTGCTCACCGAAGAAAGCCCGCCTGGCCTGCCCACGCACGATTTTCTGGCCGATGTGGCGCACCAGTGGGAATTAGCCGCCGAACCCATCGCGGCCCTGGGCATCCGAACGGTGATTCCGCGCATTGGCATTGTGCTGAGCACCGAGGGCGGGGCCCTGCCCCAGATTGCCCGGCCCGTGAAGCTGGGGGCGGGCGCGGCGCTGGGCAGCGGGCGGCAATACATGTCCTGGATTCACCTTGACGACATTTGCCGGCTGTTCACGGCTATGCTGGAAGACCCGTCGTGGCAAGGCACCTACAACGCCGTAGCGCCAAACCCGGTCACCAACCAGCAGTTTACCGAAACACTGGCCCAAGTGCTGCACCGGCCGCTGGTGTTGCCCAAAGTCCCTGCCTTCGGCTTAAAACTGGCCATGGGCGAGATGAGCGAAATCGTACTGGCCTCCCAGAACGTGAGCGCGCAGAAAGTGCTGAAGCAGGGGTTCCGATTTGAGTACCCGGAGCTGCGCGGGGCACTGGAGGCGCTGTATGGCGGGGCGTGAATTAAACTGCCTTGTGCTACGTAGATTAGCGTAGCCAACTCTTTCAGCCTACTCCCATGATTGCCAAAGACACGCTTATCGCCAGCTTACAGGACTTGCCGGAGAGATTTACGTTGGATGAATTATTCGACCGGGCTATCCTGCTGGAAAAAATTGACCGGGCTATGGCTCAAGTGGCCGCTGGTGAAGTGTATACCACCGAGGAAGCCCGGCAAAAGTTAAAGGAGTGGTCCAAATAGCTTGGTCGACTCTGCCTTTGGAAAGCATTCACGCGGCTAGTGAATTTCACCGCCCTTATTCCGTTGGCTTTGCCGATGCGTTTATTGAACGGGTGTGTCTGTTGCAGAAGTAAGCGGCTGGCCAGTGCTATCTTAGGTCTATGCAGGGCCACAAGCAGTTCGTCGATAAAGTCGTGCTGCGCTTCCGCTTGTCGGAGCGCGTACCAACGCCGAATCTCTATCGTCGGCTAGCCGAGCTGCTGGACTGGGACTTTCTCTATGCGCAGCCCCAGACCCTCTACAGCCACACCGGCCAGCCCTCGCTCGACCCCGTCGTGTTCTTCAAGCTCGTGCTGGTCGGCCGGCTGGAAAACATTGCCAGTGACCGCCGTCTGGTCGAGCACTGTGCGCTGCG
>DASVTG010000227.1:0-6141 GCA_036387695.1 Hymenobacter sp.
GGCGGTTGTGGCCGCCTTCAGCGCCGGCTACCACACGTAGGTGCCCACGGCGCCGGCCGCCAGTGTGGCGGCCAAGGCCTGGCCCCGGTAGCGGACGCGGAAGGTTTGGGGCGCCTGCTCGTCGTTGAGCACAATCAGCACCCGGCCGCCGCCGGGGGTGCGAAACGCCACGTTGGGCAGCCCGGCCGGCGTGCTGGACGCGATGCGCACGCTGCCGGGCCGCACAAACTTGCTGGCGTGCGCGATGATGTAGTAGGCCGGGTTGCGCGTCACCGCGTTGCCGGCCAGCGTCACGGCGCCCAGGCACTCGGTGCAGCCGCCGGGCGTGTGCGGGTTTTGCTGCGGGTCGGCGGCCAGGTTCCACTCCAGCACGGTGCGGGCCCAGTTGCGCGTGGCCCCAATGAGGAGCGTGCGGGTGTGCCAGGCCAGGTCGCCGGGAAACTTGCCCGGCGCCCCAATCCACTGCTCGGTGAAGTAGATGTTCTTGGTGGGGTGGGCGTCGTGCACCTGGCTCAGCGCCTCGATGGGGCCCGCGTAGAGGTGAAAGGCCGAGCCGTCGACGTACTGGGCCGCCTCCGGGTCGCTGAGCACGGCGAGGGGGTAGTCGGGCCGGTCGGCGTTGTGGTCGTAGGCAATGATTTTGGTGTCCAGCTTCGCGGCCCGAAAAGCCGGTCCCAGACTCTTCCTGATGAACTCCGCCTGCTGCGCGGCCACCATCAGCAAGCTGGGGTTGTTGCCGGGGTGCAGGGGCTCGTTTTGCACGGTGACGGCGTCAATGCGAATGCCTTCTGCCCGCATGCCCTGCAGGTATTTGACAAAATACTGCGCGTACGCGTCGTAAAATTCCGGCTTCAGGCTGCCGCCTTTCGACTCGCCGTTGGTCTTCATCCAGGTGGGCGGCGACCACGGCGAGCCCAGCAATTTGATGCTGGGGTTGAGGGCCAGAATTTCCTTCAGCACCGGCAGCAGATGCGTCCGGTCGGGCGCCAGGCTGAAGCGGGCCAGCGCGGGGTCGGTTTCGCCGGCCGGCAGGTCGTCGTAGCTGAACACCTTCTCGTCCAGGTCCGACGCCCCGATGCTCACCCGCAGGTAGCTCACCCCGATGCTGTTGCCGTCGGTGCCGAACAGCTCAAGCAGCAGCCGGGCCCGCTCCGGCGCGCCCATGCGGGTGAGCAGCTGCGCGCTGCCGCCCGTGAGGCAGTACCCAAAGCCGTCGATGGACTGAAAGGCCTGCGCATCGTCCACCTCAATAATGGGCGTGGTTCCCGGCGTGGCCTTCGCAAACGCCAACCGGCCCGGCTGGCGCTGAAACAGGGCCGACTTGTCGGGGGTGGTGAGCCAGAGCGTGGCATGGGTGGCCCGTGCCGGCTTGGCAGCAGGCTGGGGGCGCTGGGCGGGCGCTTCAAGAGCGAGCAGGGCGCCAGCGAGCAGCAGGCAGCGGGGGAGGAGTGCGGGCATAAAGGTGCGGGAATTGGGCCGCCAAAGCATTCGGCTGGACCGAAGGTATTGGGGTTTCACTATCCGCGGGCCAGGGCCGGGGCGTCTGCTGGGTTGGAAGCCACAGGGGCTAATAAAACAAAAGTCCCGGCGCTGATGCGACCGGGACTTTTGCTGTAGAGAGAGGACTCGAACCTCTAATTTTACTAGCGAGATAGGCTAGCGCGTCTGCCAGTTCCGCCACCCCACAGTGTGTGTGTTGCAAATGTAAGCAAAGAATCATTTGACAAACAAATAGTTAATCAAATTATTTTTGTGTTAACATTTCGGTAATACGTAAATCAGGCCCGCAAAACCCACTGCGTCAGCCGCCTGAAAAAGTCGCAGCCCTGCGCTGTTTCCTGGAAATGAAGCTTGACCCTTCGATTTAATTTTGATAGAGTAAATAGTAAAAATAGTGGTCGAAAACCTCATTCGCAAAATCATCCATCTGGACATGGATGCATTTTATGCTTCGGTGGAGCAGCGCGACAACCCCGAGCTGCGCGGCCAGCCGGTGGCGGTGGGCGGCGCGCGGGAGCGGGGCGTGGTGGCCGCGGCCAGTTACGAGGCCCGGCAGTTTGGGGTGCGGTCGGCCATGCCCTCGGCCACGGCCCTGCGCAAATGCCCGGAGCTGGTGTTCGTGCGCCCGCGCTTCGACGTGTACAAAGAGGTGTCGCAGCAGATACGGGCCATTTTCGCCGAATACACGCCGCTCGTCGAGCCGGTTTCGCTGGACGAGGCCTACCTCGACGTGACGCACAACCTCAAGGAGCTGAGCTCGGCCACCCAAATTGCCCGGGAAATCCGAACCAAAATTCTGGCCGAAACGCAGCTTACGGCTTCGGCGGGCATCTCTTACAACAAGTTTTTGGCCAAGCTGGCCTCCGATTATCGCAAGCCCAACGGGCAGTTTGTGGTGCGGCCCGAGCAGGGCCTGGGGTTTGTGGAAGGGCTGGCCGTGGGGCAGTTTCACGGCGTGGGCCCCGTGACGGCGGCCAAGATGAACCAGCTGGGCATTTTCACCGGGGCCGATTTGCGCCTGCAAACCGCCGAGTTTTTGCAGCAGCAGTTTGGCAAAGCCGGGCGCTACTACTTCGCCATTGCCCGCGCCGAGGACCACCGCCCCGTGGTGGCCGACCGCCTGCGGAAATCGGTGGGCTCGGAAACCACGTTCGCGCAGGACCTGACCCGGTTTCCGGATTTGCTGGACGGGCTGCGGCCGTGCCAGGAGGAAGTGTGGGAATACTGCCAGCGCACCGGCGTTCTGGGCCGCACCCTCACGCTGAAGGTGAAGTTTGGCGACTTCCAGCAAATTACGCGCAGCCGCAGCAGCGTGGCGCCCATTCCCAGCCTGGCCGTGCTCGAGCGCATTTGCCAGGAAATGGTGGAGGCCCTGCTGCCGCTGCCCAAGGGCGTGCGCCTGCTGGGCGTGTCGCTCTCCAACCTGAGCACCGGCGAGCAAGTGGTGGGGCGGCAGCTCACGCTGGGGTTGTAAGCGCCTGCCTCAACAAGGCATGAGGCCGAAGGAACGAGGACCCCGAATTTCCAATTCGGCCCGGGAGAACAGACTACGTTCAACGCGGGTCGAATTGAAAATTCGGGGTCCTCGTGCTGGCGGTGCCCTTGCCGGCTTGGCTGCCCGGGAGGCGAAAGATGCTTGTGGGCTATTCGTCGTGGTCAGGCTCGGGTTGGACGATTGGCAACCCACCCGGTTGAACGAGCAGCTACCTATTTACGTCTTTGCTTTAAGCAATACAGCGGGTCGGCTGCACCGGTTGAATTCGCTTGGCTGCCTTGGCTGCCGACGGGGGAATAGCCGCCTTCCGCAACCTTATCGATTATCTTTTCGACTTTAACGGCAATTTCCGGTGTGATTCTGGTTAAGGACGCGTAATCTTGACCGCCTGACACCGTCCGAGGCGTTCAGCGGCCGTTGGCGGCCGCCTTTTTCTTTCCTTCTAATCTTCCCTTGCGCATGCATGCTTCCCGATTTAAGCTAGGATTATATTCGACCGTGGCCCTGTTGGGCCTGGCCTCTTATTCAGTGTACCAGGGCACGCCCCCGCGCGACCAAGTGGTGCTGGGGGTGATGCTGCAAGGCCTGAGCCAGCTCCACTTTCAGCCCGAGAAGCTGGACGACCAGTTCTCCCAGCGCGTGTTCGACCTCTACCTCAAGCGCGTGGACGTGAACAAGCAGCTGCTGCTGGCGCCCGAAGTGGCGCAGCTGCGGCAGTACCAAACCAAGATTGACGACCAGCTGAAGGGCGGCACCCACGAATTTCTGGACGTGAGCAGCCAGCTGCTCGGCAAGCGCACGCTGGAAATTCAGGCCTTGTACCGTCAGGTGCTGTCCAAGCCGTTCGACTTCACGGTGCAGGAAAGCTGGGAAACCGACCCGGAAAAAGCCGCTTACGCCCCCAACGTGGCCGCCCTGCGCGAGCAGTGGCGCAAGCGGCTGAAGTACCAGACGCTGGCCCAGTACTCGGAGCTGATGGACGAGGAAACCCGCAAGAAAGACAAGCCGCTGGCCGCCACCAAAGTCGGCGCGTCCACGGCCAACACCACGGACCGGGCCCGCACGCCCGTGGAAATGGAAGCCGAAGCCCGCAAGCGGGTGCTGAAGTACTACGACGAGTCGTTTGCTGACCAGTTGCAGGAGGACGCCAACGACCGCCTGGCCGAGTTTGCCGACGTCATTGCCAACACCTACGACCCCCACACCAACTACTTCGCACCCATCGACCGCGAGAACTTCGACATCACCATGTCGGGGCGCCTGGAGGGCACGGGCGCGCTGCTGCAGGAAGACGAAGGCCACCTGAAGGTGTCCGACATCGTGGCCGGTTCGGCCTCCTCGCGGCAGGGCGAGCTGAAAGTGGGCGACATCATCCTGCGGGTGGCCCAAGGCGCCGCCGAGCCGGTGAACGTGGAAGGCATGCGCTTCGAGAAGGCCGTGAAGCTCATTCGCGGGCCCAAAGGCACGGAGGTGCGCCTCACGGTGCGCAAGCCCGACGGCGCCACGGTGGTCATTCCCATCATCCGCGACGTGGTGGTGATTGAGGAAACCTACGCCCAGTCGGCCCTCATCAAGCAAAACGGCCGCACGTTTGGCTACATTCACCTGCCCAGCTTCTACGCCGACTTCGGCGGCAAGGGCGGCCGCAGCAGCGCCGCCGACGTGAAGAACGAGCTGGCCAAGCTCGCGAAAGAAAACGTGGCCGGCGTGGTGCTCGACCTGCGCTTCAACGGCGGCGGCTCGCTGCGCGACGCCGTGGACATGGGCGGCCTGTTTGTGCCCAACGGGCCCATGGTGCAAGTGAAAACCGCCCGCGGCCGGGCCGAAGCCATTGCCGACGAGGACCCGCAAATGCAGTACGGCGGCCCGCTGGTGGTGCTCGTGAACAAATACAGCGCATCGGCTTCGGAGATTCTGGCCGCGGCCATGCAGGACTACAAGCGCGGCATCATCATGGGCAGTACCACGTATGGCAAAGGCACCGTGCAGCAAGTGTTTGACCTGGACAACGCCGTGTCGCCGGAAATAAAAGCCCTCAAGCCCCTGGGTTCGCTCAAGCTGACCATCCAGAAGTTCTACCGGGTAAACGGCGGTTCGACGCAGTTCAAGGGCGTGGTGCCCGACATCACCCTGCCCGATGCTTTGACGTCGTACGCCAAGGGCGAGCAGGAGTCGGAGTACCCCCTGCCGTGGGATGAAATTGCGCCCGCCACCTACAAGCCCGCCAACGCCCTGCCGGCCATCGACAAGCTGCGCGCCGCCAGCGCCGCCCGCGTGGCCGCCAGCCCCGGCTTCCGCCTCATCACCGACGCCGCTGACCGCGCCACCGTGCGCCGCAAGCAAACCACTCTATCGCTCAACCTGGCGGCCTACCGCACCCAGCAGCAGCAAGCCCGCGACGCCAACAAGCAGCTGACCGCCGCGCAAAATGCGCTGGCCATGCTCGACGTGGCCCAGCTTTCGGCCGACGCCCGGGTGGCCGCCACCGACTCGGCCGCGGCCAAGCGCAGCGCCCGTTTCCTCAAGCCCCTGCGCAAAGACGCCGCCCTGGCCGAAGCCGTGGCCGTGATTGGCGACGGGCTGTAGCCTTCGGTTTGGAACAAGCAAAAGCCCCCGTCGCTACTCAGCGACGGGGGCTTTTTCATAAAAAATGGGCCTTTTCTTAACAACTCATTTTACTTCCACGGTAAAGGTGCTTTTTTGCTCGAACAGTTTCTGTTTGTCCATGGTGCCCGGTTCCAGCGCGAAGGCGCGGGTGTGCTGGGCGAACAAGTCAAAGTTGTTGGCCTTTCCGTCGTTGATAGCGTAAAAAGAATCGTCGAGCACGGCCTGTTGCGGCCGCCCCTGCGCGTCGGGCGGCAGGGTGATGAAAGGCAGTGGCTGGCCAATGACTTCACGCGACACGCCTGCGGGCATCACTAATAAGGAGATGGCTATGACGCTTGCCTTAGTAGGAATGAGCCCGATGCGCGCTCGGTAGCGGGCCCCGTCGTAGACCAGCGTTAAGCCCCCTGTGGTGCTCCCGTCGATGGAGGCCCGACCGACGCGCTCTACTAAGCGGAAGGTGGGGGCAATGCCGGTCGGCAACTGGCCCACGCCGAGTAGTTCGCGGTAAATAATAGCGGACTTAAGCACTAAGTCTTGAG
>DASVTG010000228.1:0-5155 GCA_036387695.1 Hymenobacter sp.
TTGATTTCAGGTCGAGCGGGTGATTGCCTTCTTGCCAGAACTTAAAGGCTTGGCCGTGGGGCCGTCCGTAGAATTGTAATAGGTACAGCAGCCAGTCGCGACGGCTTTCCTGCGGGTGCGTTTCGATGAGCTCGTAAATGCGCTTGGCGGTGAAGCTCTTTAAATCGCGCAGCACATGGGCCAGCAGCAGGCCGTCGTCCACGTCGGCAATGAGGTGAACATGGCTGGGCATGATGCAGAAGGCATACACCCGCAGTCCCTTGCGGCGGATGCAATACCGCAGGCTTTCCAGAAATACCTCCGCATAATCGGACCGGGTAAACACGTCAATCCAGCCTACCACGGTCAGCGTTACAAAGAACAGCCCACCCTCATACGTCTTGTACCGCTCCGACATAAGTAGAACTTGTTTGATAGATGATGGCACGGGCCTGCGGCCCGTGCCCCACTATTTGCAGGCCTCTGGCTTGCAATGATGGAGTAATATGTGCCGGAGCCCCCACACGGCGCGAACGACTGCGGGCCTGGAGGCCCGCGAATAGTAAGCACGGGCCACAGGCCCGCGCCATCATTGACCACTGCAAGCTACCTCCCCACCGCGTCAGCCGCACCCAGGGGCTGGGCAGCTAGGCGATGCGTGAGGTTAGCCACTATTGCTTGCGGTCAAAACGGCCAGCACTATTCGCACTGTTTTTTTCGGGCCTAAGGTGCTCACGGCGGTAAACTCGAAGCTGCCGGCTGATGGATTAGCACCCAGGGCAGCCGCCGCCAGTTTCACTGGCCGCTTGCGCACCACTAGCGCACGGCCGTGGCTTCTACTTCCACTTTCAGGCCCTCGAAGGCCAGGAAGGTTACTTCCAACATAGTGGCGGCCGCCTGGATTTCGTGCCGGGCCACCCAATCGGTGAACACGCCGAAGCAGCCACCTTCCCCAAACAGCGCGGCGGTATCGGTGGTGTACAGGCGCAGGTGCACGATGTCGCGGCACTGGTAGCCGGCCTCCGTCACTACTTGCTCCACGTTGCCGAGCACTTGCTCTAGTTGGGCCCGCATGTCGGCGGTGCTGGGCTTGCCCTCGGCGTCGATGGCGGCCTGCCCGGCGCAATAGAGCGTGGCCGAGGCTTGCTTTACTTCTATGGCTTGCTGATAAGCACTTTGTGCTTGCCACTGCCAGGGATTGATTGCTCGCTTTTCCATTGTTGAGGTTGTTAATGCGCCCGGCCCACGGGGGCCGCTGCGCAGGGTGAGGTTGCGGAAGCAAAGGTCCCCGCCCGCCGCGCCTCCTTTCTGTGACTTACCTCACTATTTTGGGGCCCGCCCCAATTCGACCAGCCGGCTCAGGGTTTCGCGCGATACGCCCAGGTAAGCAGCCAGCAGCGTTTTCGACACCCGCTGCGGCAGCGTGGGGTACTGGCGCAGCAGCAGCTCGTAGCGCTCGCGGGCCGGCAAGGAGAGCAGCGACAGGATGCGCCGCTGCGCGGCCACGCCGCCCCGTGCGAATTTGACCAGGAAAAACCGCGCCATCTGGGGCAGGTGGCGGCAGAGGTGCTCGTAGCCGTCCAGCGGCAGGCACCACACGGCCGTGTCTTCGAGGCACTGCAGCGAGAGCGTGGCCGGCGTCTGGGCCAGGTAGGCCGCAAAATCGCCTTCCCACCAGTCTTCCAGCGCAAACGACACGACGTGGGCCAGGCCCGCCGCGTCGGTGTGCACCAGCTTCAGCAGCCCCGTCACCACGAAGTACATCTCCCGCACCCGTTCCCCTTCCCCTTCCCGAATCAGAAACTGGTGCTTGCGCAACTGCCGGCTGGTGAACTGCGCCAGCACCAGCGCAAATTCCTCGTCGGTCAGCGACACTATCTGCTCCAGGTGCTCTCGTAACTGCTGCTGCATGGCTTCCTAAATATAAGCAGCCCTACGGCCGGGGCATGGCTGCCCCGTTCCGGCAACTCCCTGCCCACATGGCTACAGCGGCCGCATTCACCCGTTTCTTCCAAACGAATTGTGAACGGGGCCATTTACTCCGCTGGCTGCGGGTGGCCCCGTCAGGCCGTGAGCTGCCGCAGGGGCAGGCGTTGCAGCAGCATGATGGTCTTGCCGTCCTGGATTTCGCCGGTGCCCAGCATGGCCAGCGCCTGGGCCAGGGGCAGCTCCAGCACTTCTATTTCTTCCTCCTCGATGCCGCCTCCCTTCAGCCGCTCGGTGCTGGTAGAATACTCGGCCAGGTAGAAATAAAGCCGCTGGGTCACCGAGCCAGGGCTCCTGTAGGCCTCCATCACCTTCTCCACGGCCCGGAGGCGGTACCCGGTTTCTTCCTCCGTTTCGCGGATAATGGCGGCGTCGGGGTGCTCGTCGTCCAGCAGGCCGGCGCACGTTTCGATGAGCAGGCCCGTGGGATTGCCGTTGACGAAGGTGGGCAGCCCGCAAAGCCACCGCCCACCTGGCCCAGAAGGAGCACATCTGCCGGCTGGCCGCCGCCCAAATTGCCGACGGCGACACCATTTTCATCGATTGCGGCAGCACCACTCTCCCGCTGTGCCAGCTCATTCGCCACCGCAAGCTGCGGGGGTCACCAATTCCCTGCCCGTCCTGTTTGAGCTGGCCGGCTCGGCGGTGCAAGTGGTGGTAGCCGGCGGCGAGGTCGACGCCGAACGGCAGGCCATGCACGGGCTGGTGGCCACCGGGCAGCTCCGGCGCTACCAGGTCGACAAGGCCTTTTTGGGCGTCGACGGCATTTCGCTCGCCCGGGGCCTCAGTGCCAACAACGAGCAGGAAGCCACCATTAGCCTGGCGGCGGCCGCGGCGGCGCGCCAGGTGTTTCTCCTTTGCGACGCCAGCAAGCTGGAACGGGACAAGTACTTTCAATTTGCGCCGTTGTCGTTGGTCAGCACCTTGGTCACCGACCCGGGCGCTTCCTCCGCGCTGCTAGCCCAGTACCGGGAAGCCGGCCTACGCGTGCTGGCGTAGTGTCACCAGCGCTTCACACCAGGCTCACGACACCAGAGCTCGCTGCGTACGGCCTTAATCATCGCCTGTCGTGCTCAGCCGCGAAGCATCTTGTGGGGTCAGAACAAGTCGTAGTGGCGTGAGAAGATACTTGGCCAGCTCGGCACGACAGACAGACTATACCCACTCCCAAAACAACCCAGCATAGCCGCTCCCGGGGCAGGGCAACTGGTTGATGCTATTGATGCCAACACCCTTCCGTTCCTAACTTCCCTCCTCGCTGCTCTCAGTACATCGGCCACCTTCCCCAAGGTTTCTGTTGGTTCAGGACTGCGCCCAAGCCGAAGTGACATGTGGTTGAGGCGAGTTCGGCGGGTAGAAAATGGAGGCAAAGCAAGAGCAATTGCTACCAGATGACGCAACTAGTGCGTGGGCTATTCAGGCGGTGGCACGCTGCTCGTTGGTCAGGCCACTTACGAAACAGCTTCGGGGTAACGACTTCACCATGAAGCTCAACACTACCAACTGCCGCGTAAATTTTTCCGTACCATCCCGGTACAAGCTGTAAAACCCAAGCCGATTACAGCCTACTGTTCTACCCTTTTACCACTAATCCTACCCCACGCCATGAAACACGACAAGCATTCCCAAGACCTTGCCGAGCAGGGCAAGAAAGCCCCCGGCGTAAGTGGCCAGCCCTCTGGCCCCCACGAAGGCCCAGTGGCCGGCGATGCCACCAACACCCGCGGCGAAAACGTGCCCAGCCGGGAAGGCCACAGCGGCGGGGCCAAAAAAGGGAAATTCGACCCCGAAAAACACAGCCCCCAAGGTTCCCTCGCTAACGCCTCCGACGAACGGGGCGCCGACAGTTCCGACAAGGAGTTCCGCAACAACCAACCCAACGACAGCACCTCCCAAGTCGGCCGCCACACCTCGTAGCGGAAGCGACCTGACCGGCAGCTTCTGCTCTAAGCGAGTTGGCGGCTCCGGGTAAAATCGCACCAAGCCGAGGCCCATACGCCGCCCAACCGCGGCGCACGGGCCTCGGTTTTGGCCGGCACTGGCTATCAACCGGCTGAACCAGCTATTGAAAAATCCCTGAAACACCTCCACCCTAGCTCGCTATTCCCACTACCCCCGCCGCTCCCGGTACGGGCAGCGGCCGAAGTTGCCTGAAAGGCCCGTGTTCCTGTGTTGGTGCTGCTACCGGCTCTAAGGCTTCACGAAAACATAGGTTACTATTTGGGTATTGCGAGCCGGTGAGCCAATCTCGGAGCTATTGCGCAGCTCATAGCCTTCGGCATACAGCCCGCTAAACAGCGTGTGCAGCTGCTCGGCATTGGGGGCGAAATTCTTGCGAACGTCCAGGTTCTTCAACTCAATGGTTTGGGTTTTGCCAACGCCGCGCGTAACGGTGAGCAGGTTGTTGAGGAGATGATACTGCACCAGCACCACGCTCGGCGGGGTGGCAAAGGCAGTCAGCGAAAACAGCACCGTGAAAACAGCACTTAGCCAAAACGTACGCATTGTGGGAAGGCTAAAAGGGCAAACTCAAAGGTACCTGCTACACCCCACCCCCAAACCAGCCGCGCCCGGCGCAGCATCGGCTTAGTGATACTACAGCAACAAAAAACCCGCCCTGGTGCGCGTGCGTCCGAAGAAGCAGAGGCGTGGCGGGTGTTGTTAAATCAGAATTCGACGTATTAAGAAGCTCTTTTCAGCTCCGCGTTGGGCGGCAGCTTGCCTATCTTTTTCAGGTAGGCAAATAGCTCTTTATCGGAAAGTGGGCCACTGATTCGGCCTGCCTCCCATTCCTCGGGCGTTTTCCCATTCATCGAAAGGTTAGTTGGTTTCTTCGAGGAACTGTTGGATGATGGCATTTCGAATGGCTCCATAGTCGGGTAGGTTTACGTCATCGATGACGACTTTGTGGTCTACTAACGTGAGTTGTACGGCAATAAATTTCCGGTAGCCGTCTGTGTAGCCCACTCGCTCGAATTGGCTGGCTGCCCGAATATACGTCGAAGCCTTATCGGTTTGCAGCAGCAACTCCCGAATCTCCTCCAACTCGATGCGGACGCTGTGCATCCAATTCAGGTTGAGCTTGCCAAAGTCGATTTCGTAGCCTTCAAACATGCGGTAAAGCTAGGCCGCGTAGGCCTGACAGGCGCGGAGGTCTTCCGCTTCCAGGTCCGGGTAGTCGGCCAGGATT
>DASVTG010000229.1:0-4976 GCA_036387695.1 Hymenobacter sp.
GACTTCGACCTGCCCTCCACCGAAAAGCGCCTGTGGGTGCTCGATTTGGCCAAAAACGAAATTCTGTTCCACACCCTCGTGGCCCACGGCCACAACTCCGGCGAAAACGAAGCCACCAACTTCTCCAACACCGACCAGAGCAACATGAGCAGCCTGGGTTTCTATGCCACGGGCAGCGAGTACCAGGGCAAGCACGGCCGCTCGCTGAAGCTCCAAGGCCTGGACGAAGGCTTCAACACCAACGCCGAGTCCCGCTCGGTGGTGATGCACGGGGCCGACTACGTGAGCGAAGATTTCATCAAGCAGAACGGCCGCCTGGGCCGCAGCCTCGGCTGCCCCGCGCTGCCCATGGACTTGAAAGATGAAATCATTGAAACCGTAAACGGCGGTACCTGCCTGTTCGTCAACAAGTCGGATGTCGGCTACAACTCGCAATTCCTGAACCAGGACGTGGCCATTGCCGCGCTGGTGCCAAATGCCACTCACTCCGCCGTATAGCAACGAGTATAGTTGCAGCTATTCATAGCGAAGCAGTATTACAAAAACGCCGCAAAGCCAAAACGCACTTCGCGTTAGGTTTTTTGCGGCGTTTTTGTATGAAATTATTCTACCGATTGGCTTTTGCGGGCCTCCTGCTGCGAGGAATGGCGTTCTGCTCCTCCGAAACCACCACTGCTTCTTCTGAGCCATCGCGAACCACTGCGCCGGAAGCACTTGACCCGGCCGCGCCTGCGAAACCAAAGGAGGCACCGGTAGGGGCAGCGTCCCCGGCTGGTTCGGCTACTGCTGGCTCCGCTTCTGCAAAGCAGCCCACTGGCTCAGATAATAAGTCCTTGGCTAAAAGGAAGGTTGGCGCTTCATCGGGCATGGTGTACATGGGCGCCACCGCCAACGAAAAGGCCGTTTCTCTGAAGGAAGGGTAGCAGCGGCAGCTCCGGATGCCCACTGCCCGCAAGCTGGAGGACATGCAGTTTTTTCAGGGCGTGGGTGCCCAGCCGCAGCACGGGCCGGATTGGCAGCTTCCGCCCGCTTCGGCCACCAAAAAAGCCGCCTTGGCTGCGCTGGAGCAGGCAAAAGGATTCGACCTGAATAAAGACGGGCGTTGGCCCCAATTGCCCGGCAGCGAAGACGCTTTGTTGAAATTCTTTGACAAGCAGGTGCCCATGTCCCGCGCCACGCTAACCCGGATGCGGCGGCCCCGGCCCGCGGTGAGCCAAGAAGAGAAGCAACTGCTGAAGGCCTACTCCAAGGCCAACCACAAGAAAGTGGTGCGGGCCGTGCGGGTAGAGCTCCGCGTTGATTCGACGGGGGCCTTGCTGCCTCCTGCGCTGCTGCCCTACAGCGACGAGGAGCAGGGAGCGGCCGTGCTGGCCGCCGCGAACCAACTAACCAAATGGCGCCCTGCCCGTTTCCGGCGGCTAACGACTCCGCATCGCATGGAGAAAATCAATGCAGTTGGGATGCTGACGATGTTGTACACGTCTTCGGGCAAGCGGCTGGTGGGGGGGCAGTGGGACGAAGTAGCCACGCAAATGCTTCGGATAGAGCGGTACCTGCTGGCGCTCGAAGCCCAGGCCCGGCGCGAAGGGCGCCAGCAGTTTGCCGCGCAGTTTGCCAGCGCCGGCCCCCTGGTACTCGATGACAAGCTGTATTATGAGCTGGAGGCCACCGGGTTGGGCTGGATGAACTGCGACCGGTTCGTAGAGACGGGGCCGCGCATTGAGTTTGCCGTGCAGACTGCGCAGCCCAACACCGTGGTGACCTTGGTATTTCAAAACCAGCGGAGCATTCTGGCCAGCTCGCGCACCGAGCCCGCCGCCATCTTCGCGGAGGTGTCCGGCGGTATCCCGGCCACGGTGGTCGCCATCCGCCGCGAAAAAGGAGTAACCTTTCTCGCCACCGCTGCCGCCACGCTGAAACCAGAAAGTCAGCCCAAGCTTGATTTCAAGCCCGTGTCGCTGGAGAGCTGCGCGTGGCTTTGGCGAAATTGTAGGGACGGAATGTAGGCCGACTGCTACAGTTTCAAGCCAAACTTGGCGCCGACTCCTTCCAGGTCTTTCACCACGGCTTCCAGCAGCGGAATGCCGTCGAGCAGCCGGTGGGCGGCCATCTCCCGCTCCGGGTCGCCGGGAATGAGGACCTTTTTGCCTTCCACGGCCTGCGCGCTGCGGAAAGTGGTAATCCAGTTGTCCATGTGGGCTTTGAACTCGTCGGCGGGCCGAAACGCATCTACCCGCATGGCCCCGAAGAAGTGGCCCAGGCCCTGGCCCACGGGGTTGGCGGAGGGCTGCAGAAACGCCACGAAGGGCGGCACCCACGGCCCGTAATTGGCACCGGAAAGCACGGCCGAAAAAATGTCAACGATGCTGCCCAGCGCGTAGCCTTTGTGCGAGCCAGTGGCGCCGCCCAGTGGCAGCAGCGCTCCCCCGTGTTGAACGGCGTTGGCGTCGGTGCTGGGCTGGCCGTCGGCGGTTTGGGCCCAGCCTTCGGGCAGGGGCAGGCGCTTGCGCTGGGCAATTTCGAGCTTGCCGTTGGCGGCGGTGGTGGTGGCCATGTCGGCCACAAAGTCCGGCTGCTCGCCGGCGGGCACGGCTACGGCAATGGGGTTGGTGCCAAGCAGGCGGTCGAGCGAGTAGGTGGGGGCCACCAGGGGCGAGGCGTTGGTCATGGCCACGCCTATCATGTCGTGGGCCAGGGGCAGCATGGCGTGGTAGCCGGCTATGCCGAAGTGGTTGGAGTTCTTCACCGAAACCCAGCCCGTGCCCACTTGCCGGGCTTTCTCAATGGCAATGCGCATGGCTTTGGGTCCCACCACGAGCCCGAGCCCACCGTCGCCGTCCACCACGGCGGTGCTGGGCGTTTCGTAAGTCACGCCCACGCGGGGCGCGGCGTTGATGCGGCCGGCTTCCCAGAGGCGCACGTAGCCCACGAGGCGGGCCACGCCGTGGGAGTCGATGCCCCGCAAATCGGCGGACAGCAGCGTTTCGGTGGCCAGCATCGCGTCGGCTTCGGGGCAGCCCATGCTGCGGAAAATGGCTTCGGTGAAGGTGAAAAGCTGGGTGTAGGAGAAGGTCACGGCGGGTTGGGGGTTGGTTTTTGGCGGCGGGCGCTCGGGGGTTGTTCCGACCAGAAGCCAAAACCCAATCACCCCAAGCCCGCCGGCGCTAACCCCAAACTTACTACTGCTGCTGTTGCTGCTGTTGTTGCAGATGCTGCCGCTGCTGCTCGTGCCGAATTTCCATGTTGCGGTGGTACGAATTCACGGGGCTTTCGGGGTCGGGCACCGCGTAGAGGGGAGCCGGCGCAATGGCCGGGGCCTGGGGCGCTTCGGGCTCGGTGCTTTCGATGTGGACCGACACGGCCAGTTTATGGGCGCCGAGGCCTTTGTAGGTGCCTTTGACGGGCGTGCAGTCGTGAAAATTGCGGCCAATGGCCACCCGAACGTGCCCGTCGTTCACGATGCAGTTGTTGGTGGGGTCGAGGCCGAGCCAGCCGTAAAACGGAATGTAGGCTTCGACCCAGGCGTGGGTGGCGCCGGTGCCGCGCACTTCCTCCTCCTTTTTGGGGCACACGTAGCCGCTCACGTAGCGGGCCGGAATGCCCACCACCCGCAGCATGGCCTGCAGCATGTGGGCAAAGTCCTGGCACACGCCGGCTTTCAGGTTCCAGATTTCTTCGGCCGGGGTTTCCACGTTGGTAACCCCTTGCCGGTAGTCGAAATTGCCGTGAACGTACTCGGACAGCACCAGCGCGTTTTTCAGCGGCTTTTCGCCCTTGTCAACGATTTTGTCGAGGGCATTGCGCAGGTCGGGCAGGGAAGGAAAGTCCTCCTGCACCAGAAAGTCGATGATGCTGGGGTCGTGCTGGCGGCTGCGCAGGTCGGCCCACTGCTTTTCGGCCGGCTCCTCGTCCATGGGAAACAGGATGGGCGAAGTCGTGAGGTCGGCCGTCGACTCGATGACCATGACCGTGTGGGGCTGCAGCACCGTGAACACGCCCACCGTGTTGCCGAAGCAGTCGGTGTAGGTGTCGACGGGCGCGGGCTGGCGGTGGTGGGAATCGTGCGAGACGCACACCTCGTGGCGCGTCACCTTCAGGCGCTCGTCCTCCAGGGGGTAGAGCATCACCTTGTTGGCGCAGTCGATGACCTCAGTGGCGTAGGTGTAGCGCGTGACGTGCTTGAGCGAATACGATGGCATGATGTGCGGTTAGCTTCGTCCAAAAAAACTTTTGCCCAGGGTGACGGCGATGTCCAGCAGCTCTTTCCGGGCGTGCAGCAGAAAATCGTTGAGGTGCGTGGGCTTGCCGGCCGACACGCTGCAGTACTTCACCTCGCTGGCCAGGCGCCCAATCTTGAATTCGAGTTCCCGGTGGTTTTCGGGCAGGCTGTTGGGTTGCAGCCGCTCGTAGTACCAGCTCAGGCGGCTCAGGCAGGCGTCCAGCGAATGCGCGAAGGACGGGCTGTGCATCACGAACTGCAGCACGCTTTCGGGGTTGAAGTTGCCGCGGTTGGTGCGCAGGTATAGCTCCAGGCCGGCCAGCGAATGCACCAGGTGGCGCAGCTGCGCCGCCTCGCCGCCGCGCTGCATCTGCTCGGCCACGGTGGCCCACTGGATGCGCAGGGTGTCGGCGGTTTGCAGGGCCCGCTCCAGCAGCTTGCCCAGGTTGAGGTAGTTGTAGCCGTCGTCGCGGGGCATGGTGTTTTGCACCGCCCCAATGAATACCAGCCCGTGGCGCATCAGCCCGTCGATGCCCGAAAGGGGGTCGCCGAAGCGGATGAGCGAGGGTATTTCCCCTTCCCGGATGGCGTGGTAGAAGCTGTTCAGGCACTGCCACACTTCCTGGGTGATGTGGTCCTGCACGGCCCGGGCGTTTTCGCGGGCCTGCAGCACGTTGTTGTAGGTCGAGGCGGGGTTGTCTTTGTCCAGAATCAGCCGCTCGAGCACCCGGGGCGTGTCGTTCTCAATGGCCGCCAC
>DASVTG010000230.1:0-11583 GCA_036387695.1 Hymenobacter sp.
CAACTTTTAACTCCCTTACAACTCCTCGGCGGCGGCGTGAACGCCAACGGGCTCGTAGTCGTCCTCGCCGTCGGTCATTTGCGGGGCGGGCACTTTGCGCACGTTGCGGGCGCAGTCCTCGTCGCGGTGGTTGCGGCCCACGGTGAACTCCACCCAGTCGCCCTCGCGCAGGTCGTTGAAGTCGCCTTCGGTCAAGTCGGCGTAGCTGAAAAACAAATTATTCGGCGGCATTACCACGAAGCCGAAACCGTTCTTGAGGTTTTTGATGGTGCTCATGCCGAGCGTGCCCACGGGGCCAGCGGCCGTGGGGCCAGTCGGCCGGGCCAGCTTGGGTGCCGAAGGCGTGCTGGGGGCAAACGCAGCCGGCTCGGACTGGTTCACGAACAAGGCTTCCACCACTTCGTCCTGCTGCTCAAGGCCGCGGTCGATGACGTCGTGCATGGCCACTGGGTAAGTCACCTGCTCCAGCAGTTGCTGCGAGGCGCGCGTCACGCGGGTTTCGCCTTTGAAATCTTCGTATTTGAAATCCCAGTTCAGCAGCATCACGCGGGTGCCCACGGTGTTGAGCTTGCGGATGAGCGGCACGTAGTCGCTGTCGCCGGCGATGAGCACCACCACGTCCAGGGTTTTGTGCAGGGCCAACTCCAGGGCTTCAAGGGAGAGCCACACGTCGATGCCTTTTTCCTGGAGGCGGCCGTCGCGGGTTTTCAGGGCCATATAATGCGTCTGCACGCCCAGGTTCATCAAAATGTCGTCGAGCAGGCGGTCGTGAAACAACCGGTCTTTGTCGCGGGCTTCGGTGGCCGAAAGGCGGCCCCGGAAAAAGTGAGCATCCGTGATTTGTGCCAGGCGCACGTCTACGTCTTCTTCTTCGGCCACTTGGTGGCGAATGTATTCGTGCAGACCCTCTAAGCTGATGCGTGCCTTCCGCTCGTGTTGAAAGTAATAATAGTCGCTAATTTTCAAAAAATAGTTGCCGTCATAGAAGACACCAACCCGAATCAAGGGGCTGTTCATCTGATTCATGGTAATTGAGGGGGTTAAGTAAGTTAAAAAAGTCTAGTAAGGTGGTACAGACGTACTAAATTGGTGGAACTGTCACGAAACTAAGGTAAAATTGTACCCTGTGCAAGTTTATGACATGAGATATAGAGTTATTTACGAAACCAGGCTTTTTAGCAACGCATTGAGCTAAGCACTGATTTTTAACAGTTGACTTAAATGAATACCCAACGAGCGAGCTTATTGAAAACGCGAAATAATAACTCGAATCAATACTAATAGCACGCTAAATAGTCAGAATAATAGCTGCGAAGCTAATGGTCTTGGCTGACTTATGCAACAGTAAGGCCGCGCCTAACCCAAGCTGTGGCGGCGGCTCTACCCCATCAACAACTGCTTGAAACCCGGCCTCGGAACTAGAATTCCATTCGCCCCACCACCAAGCCCAACACCAACAACCCATACCCCACACAGATAGCCACTTCAAACATGTTGCCGGTAGCCGAACCGGTGCTGATGAGGGGAATTTTGAAGGAATACTCAGAAACCGGCAAAAACCACCTAACCCCGGCCTTGGTTAAGGTATCGGCTAAGAGGTGAGACACGTAGCCGCTGCCCGCAAACAACGCCACGCCGTGCCAGCCCAAGTGCTGGTCGGCCAAATAGCCGATGTAAGTCCAGAGCGCCGTGGCCCAGATGGTGTGCGTCCAGGAGCGGTGGGAAGTGAAAGGCGCCAGGGCCACAAACGTTCCCAGCAAACTTAGCCACAGTTGTTCGGTGTAGAGGCCGGCTACCACCGTGCCCAGCCCCGTGAAAAGCAGTGCCAGCCGCCGCGCCGAACCGCCCTGCATGCCCACGCCAATGAGCCCAAAGGCCAGCGCCGCCGTGTAATACAGCCGCTGCTCGGCGCCGGGCGACAGCTGCAGGTACGAGTAGGCGGCCAGGGCCAAAGCACCCGCCGCAAAGGCCCAGCGCACGTAGTTTTGGGTGAAGCCCAGGCGCTTGCTCAGGCGGCTTTCGGGGTGGTCGAGGTCGGGGGCCAGGCTGGAAAATCCGGCCAGCGCAATGCCGGGCAGCGAAAACGGAATGCCGGGCGCCAAGCCCGCAACGGCCACGCCGGTGATGAGGCCGATGGCCAAATGAGAAGAGCCGCGCATTGGGTTAAGAAGGCTGGTAGGCACGCGCCACGGCGCGTTCGGCGGTTGCGCCGGGTGCAATTGAGGGCGCAAGTTGGGGCAAAATGCGGGCATTGGTACGGTGGTGACCAAGAGCAGAGCACCCTTGCCCGGAGCCCGAACGCGCAGTGGCGCGTTCCTACCTGCTATTTGCCGGAAACCTTACCGCCGCAACTGCTGTATCCTTAGCCGCAGCCCGACCGGAATTCCTCCTGGCCGGGCTATCCTGTTTGTCCCGCGCTAGTTCAATTATCCTGTGCAAGTAGCTGATTTCCTTCGCTTATATCGTCTTTCTCCGGAACTTCAGACGTTGGCCGCGCGCTTGCGCGCCGCGGCCAAACCCGACCCCAGCGGCGTGCGCCTGCACCTGCGCGGGCTGGTGGGCAGCCAAGACGCCGTGGTGGCCGCGGCGGTGGCCCACGGCCAGCACCCGCACGTGTTCATCATGCACGACAAGGACGAAGCGGCCTATTTCCTGTCCGACTTGCAGCACTTGCTGCCGGAAGGACCGGAGGCGCTGCTGTTTCCCAGCTCCTACAAGCGGCCCTACCAGTTTGACGAGACGGAAAACGCCAACGTGCTGATGCGCGCCGAAGCCCTGAACCGGCTGAACACGACCCGTGCGGCCACTACGGGCAATAGCGTGTTCATCGTGACTTACCCGGAGGCGCTGACGGAAAAGGTAATCAACCGGCAAAGCCTGGTGAAAAACACCTTCAACGCCAAGGTGGGCGACAAGCTGGACGTGAACTTTCTGGGCGAGCTGCTGGGCGAATACGACTTTGAGAAAACCGATTTTGTGTACGAGGCGGGCCAATACGCCGTGCGCGGCGGCATTGTGGACGTGTTTAGCTACGCGAACGAATTGCCGTTTCGCCTGGAATTGTTCGGGGACGAGATAGAGAGCATCCGGACGTTCAATCCCGAGACGCAATTGTCGGTGGAGCCGCGGCCCAGCATCAGCATCATTCCCAATGTGCAGACGAAGATGCTGACGGAAACGCGGGAAGCTTTCTTCGATTTCCTGCCCCGCACGGCCTGTATTTGGGTGAAGGACGTGCGCCAGACGCTGGACGTGGTATCGGAATTATTTGAGAAAGCCGAAGCCAACTTCCAGCAAATGCTGAGCGAGGCCGGCGGCATGCAAATCGTGAGCAAGCCGGCCGACCTGTTTGAATCGGGCAAGAACTTCAAGAAGCTGCTGGATGAATTCGCGGTGGTGGAATTTGGCAAGCGCTTCCATTTCAAGAACGCCGAGACGTTCCAGTTTTCGGCCAAGCCGCAGCCCAGCTTCAACAAGGAATTTGAGCGGATGGTGAAGAACCTGAAGGAGAACCAGCTCCGCGGATTCACCACCATCATCACCGCCGATACCGTGCGCCAAGCCGACCGGCTGCGAACCATTTTCGATGAGCTGGACAACAACGTGCAGTTCCAGCACTTGCTGCTGGCGCTGCGCGAAGGCTACATAGACGAGCAGCTGGAGCTGGCCGTGTACACTGACCACCAACTGTTTGAGCGGTATTACCGGGCGCAGGAAACGCGCAAGTTTTCAAAGAAGAAGGCGCTGACCTTGCGGGAGCTGAAGACGCTGCAGCCCGGCGACTACGTGACGCACCAGGATTACGGCATTGCGCGTTTCGCGGGCCTGACCCAGGTGGAAATCAACGGGCAGATTCAGGAGGCCATTCGGCTGGTGTACCGCGACGACGACTTGCTGACGGTCAGCATTCACTCGCTGCACAAGATTGCAAAGTACAGCGGGGCCGAGGGCACGCCGCCGGCCATGAGCAAGCTGGGCTCACCGGAGTGGGAGAACAAGAAAAAGTCGGTCAAGAAGAAGGTCAAGGACATTGCGGCCGACCTAATCCGGCTATATGCCAAGCGCAAGACGGCGCCGGGCTTCGCATTTTCGCCCGATGGGTTTATGCAGGCGGAGCTGGAATCGAGCTTTATTTACGAGGACACGCCCGACCAGGCCAAGGCCACCGAGGACGTGAAGCAGGACATGCAGCAGCCCCACCCCATGGACCGGCTCATTTGCGGCGACGTGGGCTTTGGCAAGACGGAAATTGCCATTCGGGCCGCCTTTAAGGCCGTGGCCGACGGCAAGCAGGCGGCCGTGCTGGTGCCCACCACCATCCTGGCCATGCAGCATTACAAGACCTTCCGCGACCGGCTGGCCACGCTGCCCGTGACGGTGGAATACATCAACCGCTTCAAGTCAACCAAGCAGATTAAGGAGACCTTGCAGCGGGTGGCGGAGGGCAAAACCGACATCCTCATCGGTACCCACCGGCTGACGAATAAGGACATCAAGTTCAAGGATTTGGGTCTGCTCATTATTGACGAAGAGCAGAAATTCGGGGTAAAGACCAAGGACAAGCTCAAGGAGCTGAAGGTGAACGTGGACACGCTCACGCTGTCGGCCACACCAATTCCGCGCACGCTGCACTTCTCGCTAATGGGCGCCCGCGATTTGAGCGTGATTGCGACGCCGCCGCCCAACCGGCAGCCGGTGAGTACGGAGTTGCACGTGTATGACGAGATTCTGATTCGCGACGCGGTGGCGCGGGAATTGAAGCGCGGCGGGCAGGTGTTTTTCGTGCACAACCGCGTGAAGGACATTGAGGAAATGGCCAGCACCATTTTGCGCCTCGTGCCCGATGCGAAAATCACCTATGCCCACGGGCAGATGGACGGCGAAATGCTGGAAAAGCGCATGATGAAGTTCGTGGAAGGCGAGTACGACGTGCTGGTTTCCACGAACATCATCGAAAGCGGCCTGGACATTCCCAACGCCAACACCATCATCATCAACCGCGCCCACCTGGCCGGCTTGAGCGACCTGCACCAGATGCGCGGCCGGGTGGGCCGCTCCAACCGCAAGGCCTACTGCTACCTGCTGACGCCGCCCGTGGCCCAGCTGCCAGCCGATGCCCGCAAGCGCCTGAGCACGCTGGAAGAGTTTTCGGACCTGGGCGCGGGCTTCAACGTGGCCATGCGCGACCTGGACATTCGCGGCGCGGGCAACCTGCTCGGCGGCGAGCAGTCGGGCTTTATCAACGACCTGGGCTACGAGACCTACCACCAGATTCTGGACGAGGCGGTGCAGGAACTGAAGGAAACGGAATTCCGCGACCTGTTCCTGGGCGACTCGAACCAACGCCTGCAAATGGCGGCGGGCGCGGGCCGCGGCCACGAGTGCAACGTGGAAACCGACCAGCAAGTCCTCATCCCCGAGAAGTACGTGAGCAACGTGTCGGAGCGCCTGCAGCTCTACGCCAAGCTGGACCGCGCCCAGAAGCCCGAGGAGCTGAAGAAGCTGCTCACCAGCATGGTGGACCGGTTTGGGCCGCTGCCGCCCGAAGTGGAGCAGCTGGCCGACATCGTGCGGCTGCGCTGGCAGGCCTGCAAGGTGGGCTTCACCAAAATTACGCTGAAGCGCGACACCTTGAAGGGCTTCCTGCCCGCCGGCGACGACCACAACGCCTACTTCCAGGGCGAGCAGTTCGGCACCATTCTCAACTACGTGCAAACGCACGCACGCACGGCCAATTTGAAGGAGAAAAAGGAGCAGCTCATTGTCACGTTTGAAGAAGTGCGCTCCATTCAGCAAGCCAAGCGGGTATTGAGCGAGTTGGGCAGCGAGGAAGCAGTGGCGGCGTAAATGCCCGCCGCGAACCGGCCGGAAAACCGTAATTTGGCTACCGCATTCAACAAAAATTCGACATGGATTACAACGAGCGTTTTGGTCAGATTGAGGCTCTATTAGCTGACCTGCTGCGCCGCATGGACCGGCAGGCCGAACAAATGGACCGGCAGGGCGAGCAGATTGACGCCATCATCAGCATTCTAAAAATTTCGGACGAGCGCCAAACCCGCGCCGAAGAGCGACAGGATGCCGTGCTGGCCGATATGCGGCGCGGCTTTGCGGCATCGGACCAACGCTTTGACGAGCAAGGCAAGCGCTTTGACGAGCACAACCAGCGCATTATTGAGCAAGGCAAGCGCACCGATGCCCTGCTCGACACGCAGATGCGGATGCTGGAACTGATGAGCCGGCAGGCCAACAAAGCCGACGAGCTGGCCGAGCGGGTGCCGGCCATTGCGGCCTACGAAACCCGCGTGCGCCGCTTGGAGGATGCCGTTTTCAACAAAGCCAGCTAGGGGTGCGCCGAAGCGAAAAGAAAAGCCAGCCGGAGCCAACGGCAACCTGCGAAAGGCCGTAAAACCTGGCAATCTTTTCCGCATTTCCACTTTCCACTTATCATGAAAAATCTCCTGATTTTAGCTGCCCTGGCGGTCGGCATTAGCACCGCCTCGGCCCAAACGCCGCGCTCCCGCGAAGGCTCCAACTCGGCGGCGCAGCGTGCGTCTACCACCAACCGCGACAGCCCTCCCTCCTCGCCCACCACCGTCACGCCAAACTACTCGCCCGGCAATGGCCAGCGCGTGGGCAAGAAAACCAACACCACGCCCGCCACGGGCCCAACCCGGGCGTCGCGGTCTAGCTCCGGCACCAAAACCGCCGGGCAAAGCAAGCCCACCGGCAGCAGCAACATCGAAAGCATGAGCAAAACGGAGAAGGCCGGACCCAAGAAATAAATTTCTGACCTGCCCGCCCACACAGCCCCGGCCCGCTACTGTAGCGGGCCGGGGTTATTTTTGGCCCAATTCCCCCCCCCTGCGCCACTCTCATGAAAATCGTACTCCTGGCGCTGTTTCTGCTTTCTGCCGCGTGGCCGGCTCATGCGCAGAAGCGGTTCAATGCGGGCCTAAAGCGCGAGCTGGACAGCCTCTACACCGCCGACCAGCAGTGGCGCTCGTTGATGTTTGACCCGCGCTTGAACCGCCAGCCCGATTCGGTGGCCATGGCCCTCGGCGTGAAAAAAGCCAACTTGCCCAATTTTCTGGCGCTTCGAATGATGCGCACCGACTCGGCCAACATGGTGCGAGTCCGGGCCATTATCAAGCAGTACGGCTACCCCGGAAAGTCCCTAGTGGGCGAGCCCACCAACGAGGCCGCGTGGTACATCATCCAGCATTCCGACGATATCAAGCGTTACCTGCCCCTCATAAAAACGGCGGCCAAACGCGGAGAGCTGCCCTTTCGCCTGTACGCCCAAATGCTGGACCGCCAGCTCATGCGCGACGGCAAGGAGCAGCTCTACGGCACGCAAGCCATGGGCTACCGGCCCCTGAACCCCGCCACCGGCGAGCGCGAAAGCCTACCACCCTTCGTGTGGCCCATCAAAGACGAAGCGAAGGTGAACGAGCGCCGCAAACAAGCTGGTTTCTCCACCACCGTAGAACAAAATGCAGCTGTCCTGGGCATCAAATACCGCGTCGTGACGATGCAGGAAGTGGCCCGCATGCCCAAATAAGGCCCATTATGACACTCAACTGGACGCTTAAGCCCTACGAAGACCTCGCCCTCACCGAACTCTACCAGCTGCTTCAGCTGCGCGTGGAAGTATTCGTAGTGGAGCAAAACTGCCCTTTCCAGGACCTCGACGGCCAGGACGACCAAGCCTACCACCTGCTGGGCTACACGCCCGCCGGCGTGCTGGCCGCTTACGCCCGGCTGTTCGACGCCGGCATCAGCTACGAGCAGGTGGCCATTGGGCGCGTGGCCGTGGCGCTGGCTCACCGGCGCCTGGGCTTGGGCCAGGAACTCATGCAGCAGGCCATTGCCCAATGCGAGGTGCTATACGGCGCGCAGCCCATCAAAATAGGCGCGCAGCAGTACCTGGAGCGGTTTTACCAGGGCTTTGGGTTTGTGCAATGCGGCGAGATGTACCTGGAAGACGGCATTCCACACATTCCCATGCTGCGGGCGTAACGCTTCGCTTAATGAGGAATTATGTCATTGCGAGGGCAGCGAAGCAATCCGTCCTGTTCTCAGCCATTATCCTCCTAATGCGAAAAGCCCCGGCACTGCGCAGTGCCGGGGCTTTGTTTGTAAAAGCGCGTCGCATTATAAAGCGGTTTCCGGGTCAGTGTACATCTTTAGAGGAAGTTAAAATACAGGCTACTTGCGTTTTAACTTTCAACTTTTAACTCGGTACATGAAACGGGAAACCGCTTTAGGTTGGTCGCTAAGTGAGGAAGGATTGCCACGGCCTGCGGCCTCGCAATGACACATTTTCTATTAAGCCCGCAGCGTTTAGTCGCAGCCATCGGGGCCGCAGGCGGGGCCGTCGGCCACCAGCGTGGGCACGGGTTTGTCGGGCTTGGACTCGGCCCACACCTTCTTCAGCACTTCGGCAAATAGCTCGGTGGGTTGGGCTCCGGACACTGCGTA
Source organism: Hymenobacter sp. (assembly GCA_036387695.1). Taxonomy (GTDB): domain Bacteria; phylum Bacteroidota; class Bacteroidia; order Cytophagales; family Hymenobacteraceae; genus Hymenobacter. The sequence continues at coordinate 8,485 of DASVTG010000230.1, forward strand.
CTTGTCTTCAAACACGAAGAAGGGCACGCCCCGCACGTTGATTTGCTGGGCCTGGTACTCGTCGTAGCGCACGGCCTCGGCGTAGGTGCCGGCGGTGAGGGCTTCGCGCGCCTCGGTGGCATCGAGGCCGGCTTCAGTGCCTAGTTTCACCAGCGTTTCCAGGTCGCCGATGTTCTGGCCCTCGGTGTAGTACGCCTGGAAAAGACGCTCCTTGGTGGCGTCTTGGCGGCCGTGGTGGGCACCCAAGTGAACGAGCTGGTGCGCCAGGAAAGTATTGGCCGGAATGGCGCGGTCGAAGTCGTACTGCAAGCCAACTTCTTTGGCCGCGGCGGTCATGTAATAGTTCATTCGACGGCCCTCGGCAGCCGAAACGCCTTTCTTCTTGGCCAGCGACTCGTGAATGCTTTCGCCGGGAACGGGCTCGAAGTCAGCATTCAACTCGAAGCTGCGCCACACCACTTCCACGTCGTCGCGGTGCGCGAAGCCCGTCAGAGCGTTTTCAAACTTGCGCTTGCCGATGTAGCAAAAGGGGCACACCACGTCGGACCAGATTTCAACTTTCATATCAGAATAGCCAAGTGAATTGATGTAGGTACAACAATTGTCATCACTGAAAAGGTTTACGGAATATCGATACCAAGCATTGCAAACAGCGCTCAAAATGTTACGACCACCCTTCAAAAAAGAACGTCATGCTGAGCGAAGTCGAAGCATCTCTACTGCGCAAGTAAATAATTACTATTGCGGTAGAGATGCTTCGACTGCGCTCAGCATGACGTTCTGAGGGCGACGTTTTGCTGCTGGCACTAACAGACCAACGGCATCACGCCAACAATTGCCTTACATCATCTCGGCTTTCGCGTTGACGCGCAGTTTGGCCAGGTCGTTGAGGATTTCGTCGGTCTTCTTTTCTTCCTCCAGGGTCTGGCGCAGCAGCTCGGCGGCCTGGGTCATGCCCATGTCCTCGGTCATGCGCACGGCGGTGCCGTAGCAGGCAATTTCGTAGTGCTCCATCTTCTGGGCTGCGGCGATGAGCACGGCGTCCAGCACTTCGGGCGTCGACTCTTTGCGCATCAGCTTCTCAACGTCGGTTATCAGGCCTTTCATGGCCGCACAGACTTCCCGGCTGGGTTTGGCTTCCATCAAAGTCATGATTTGCTCGAGCCGGGCCACCTGCTGGCGGGTTTCCTGGCCGTGCTTTTCAAAGGCCGCTTTCAGCTGGGGCTCGGTGGCTGCTTCCACCAGCGTGGACAAGCCCTCGAGGGCCAGCGTTTCGGCGCTGTACATCATCTGGATGTCGTTCACGAGCAAGTCGCGCATGCTTTGCAATTGGTTCATGGGAAAGGGGTTTAGGGTTGGTAAATGGAAAAATGTGACGGGAAAGCCAGCGGGCGGCCCGGCTTTACTCGGCCAGGGGGTTCACCAAGTTCTTGGCCAGCTGATTCAAAAGGGCGTTGGTCTTTTTTTCCTCCATCAGGATGCCGTCGAGGATGGAGGCAGCCTGCTCGAAGCCCAGCTCCTGGGCCAGGTACACCGCCGTGCCGTAGCCGGCTATTTCGTAGTGTTCTATTTTCTGCGCGCCGCAAATGAGGGCGGCGTCCATGGCTTCCGGCGTGGCGTCTTTGTGCATCACCTGCTCGCCTTCGGCGAGGATGCCGGCCATGCCCAGGTTCTTGTCGCCGTCGGCGTCGATTTCCAGCAGGTCGGCCACCCGTTCGAGCCGCTCAACCTGGCTTTCGGTTTCTTCGAGGTGCAATTGAAACGCCTGCTTCAACTCGGGGCTCCGCGCTTCGTTTATCAGGCGGGGCAGGCCTTTGGCGATGAGTTTTTCGGCGCTGTACATGGCCTGCACCTCGTGGTCGAGCAGGTCGCGAAGGTCTCGGATGTGGGACATAACAAGTTGCTGGCTGGTGGCGTGTACACCCAAGCCTACGACGTCTTCTTGCGCAGGTTGAAGACTTTTTTCTTAGGCCGTGGCTATCAGATTTTTTTTCTTCCAGCGGTACAGCTTGCCTCGTTTGCCACGGCGGAGCTTGGCCGCGAGGTGCAACATTCCGCCCAAAACAGGAGTTAGCCCCGTGGCTGCTTTGCTTGCAACGCGGCACTTTCCTTCACTCGAAAACACCCTTCTTCATGGAATTTAAAGAACTAGGCAGCTCCGGCGTTTCGGTTTCGCGCATCACCTTTGGCAGCTGGGCGGCCGGTGGCTGGATGTGGGGCGGCACCGAACAAAACGACGCCGTGGGCGCCATTCACGCCAGCTACGACCTGGGCGTGACCAGCATCGACACCGCGCCGGTGTACGGCATGGGCTTCAGCGAAGAAATCGTGGGCGAAGCCATCAAAAGCCTGCCGCGCGACAAGGTGCAAATCCTCACCAAATTCGGCATGCGCTGGGACCTGGCCCAGGGCGACTTTGCCATGAAGACCGCCGACAACAGCGGCCAGGACCTCGACGTGTACAAGTACGCCGGCCGCGACAGCATCATAAAGGAATGCGAGGACAGCCTGCGCCGCCTCGGCACCGATTACATTGACCTCTACCAGCAGCACTGGCCCGATATCACCACGCCGATTGACGAAACCATGGAAGCCGTGTCGCGCCTCATTGAGCAGGGCAAGGTGCGCGCCGCTGGCGTGAGCAACTACTCGGTGGCCCAAATGCAGGAAGCCGCGAAAACCCTGAACCTGGCGTCAAACCAGGTGCCCTACAGCATGGTGCGCCGCGACATCGAGGCCGACGTGGTACCGTACTGCATCGAAAACAACAAAGCCGTTCTGGTGTACAGCCCCCTGCAGCTGGGTTTGCTGACCGGCAAAATCAAACCCGGCCAGGACTTCGGCGCGGGCGATTTGCGTACCGGCCATCGCCTGTTCACGCCCGAAAGCGTGACGCAGGTGAATGCCATGCTGAACAAAATCCGTCCCCTGGCCGAAACAAAAAATGCCACACTGGGGCAGCTGGTGCTGCGCTGGACACTGGCGCAGCCCGGCATCACGGTGGCACTGGTGGGCGCCCGCAACCCGGAGCAGGCCGTGCAAAACGCCCGCGCCATGGATTTTCCACTCACGTTTGAAGAAGTGGATTTCATCAACAAG
>DASVTG010000231.1:0-6338 GCA_036387695.1 Hymenobacter sp.
CCTACTCGTTACCTGCTCTTCACCCTGAATAGCATCGTGGGCCTGAGCTACTCGGAAATAGAGATTCCCGCAGGCGGTGGGCCGGGCGCCGTCATCGCCGCCACCAAAAACACGCCCCTGGCCCGCGGCACGGCGGAGAAAATAACGGGCGTATTCCATAAAAACGGCTGCGACATCTGGGTTATCACGCACGGTTGGGGCGATGCCAAGGCCGGCAATGACAACCGGGGCGACGCCTTTCTGGCCTACCGCGTAACGGTGGCCGGTGTACAGCCGGCTCCCATTATTTCGACCATCGGTAGCCTGCACGCGCCGAGCGTGGCGGCCCTGGGCTACAAGGGCCAGATGAAAGTGACCCCCGATGGCCAGCGGCTGGCCCTGGCCCGCTACAGCGAGGCGGTGGGCGACAGCAGCAGCACCGTCGAGCTGTTTGGTTTTGATACCGGCTCAGGCCAGGTGAGCGTCAACCCCCAGGTTCCGTTCATCGTGGACAGCGGCGAAGGAAAATACTATGGGGTGAGTTTTTCGCCCGGCAGCTACCTCTACGCCACGGTGAACAACCCGCCCAAGCTGCTGCAATTCGATATCAGCGGCACCGGGCCGGTTACCAGGCAGGACATTCCACTCAACCAGAAGACCCTGGCCGACCTGGGCTCGATGCAGGCCGCGCCCGATGGCAAGATTTACGTGGCCCGCAACAACCAGCCCGCGCTGGGCTTCATCCCCTATCCGGACTCGCTGGGGGCCAAGGTCGGCTACGCCGACGACAGCCTGCAGTTGGGCGGCAGCCGCCTGAGTGGCCTGGGCCTGGTCAACTTCAACCAAAGCTCCCTGCTGCGCGTGGGGCCTAGCTTCGAGATAACGGGTTGTCGGCAAATCACTTTCACGGCCCCGCCCATTGATTTTGACGGGAAGACCTACGCTTGGCAGTTTGGCGACGGTGCCACCTCAAACGTTGAGAATCCCGTTCACATTTATGCTACGCCCGGCAACTACACGGTGACGCTACGCATCACGACCGAGTGCTTTTGCCGCGAAAGCTCGGGCATTATTCAGGTGCCGGACTTGCCCGTGCCCGGCAGCATTGCGGCGCCCCAGACGCTATGTGCTGGAACGGCGCCGGCCACTATTACCAGCAGTGCCGGTGCTTCCAGCGACGCCGGCTTGCCGCTCACGTACCAATGGGAATCGTCGACGGATAACACCAATTTCACAGCCATTGGCGGAGCTAACGGCCCCACCTACACGCCTCCAAGCTCGCTGCCGGCCGGCATCACCTATTTCCGCCGGCGCGTGCAGTTGCTGCTGCCTAACGGGTCAGGGCCTTATTGTGACCCGCGCTTTACTGCCTCGGTAGCCATCACGGTCCTGCCCGCCCTCACGGCCGGCAGCATCGCGGCTGACCAGACAGTGTGCGCTGGTAGTCCCGCTGCGCCCCTGACGAGCACAGCCGCAGCTACGGGCGGCACCGGCACGTTTGTCTATCAGTGGGAGTCGTCGCCGGACAACAGCACCTGGGCGCCCATTGCCGGCGCCACTGCTGAAACCTTTGCGCCCGGCGCGCTCACGGCCACTACGTTCTTCCGCCGCCAAGTGCGTTCTGGGGAATGCACCATTCCGCCGACAAATCCAGTAACGGTGACCGTGGTGCCGGCTCTCACGGCCGGTAGCATTGCCGCTAGTCAATCCCTGTGTGCGGGCGGCACCGCTGCCCCCCTCACCAGCGAAACCCCGGCCACGGGCGGCACGAACAACATCGTCTACCAGTGGGAATCGTCGACGGATAACGGTGCGACTTGGACGCCCATCGGTGGCGCCACCGGACCGGCTTATGCACCGGGCCAGTTGAATGCGACCACTTTATTCCGCCGCCAGGCGAGCTCCGGCACGGCCTGCGCCCCGGTCTTTTCCAACGTCGTAACCATCACCGTGGCCCCGGCCCTGACGGCCGGCGCCATCGGCGCTGACCAGACCATATGCCCCGGTGCTACCCCAGTTCCCCTCAACAGGGCGGGGGAACCTGGCGGTGGCGTCGGCAACTACGTCTTCCAATGGGAGTCGTCGCCGAATAACGCGAACTGGACTCCCATTGTCGGCGCCACGGGCCCCGACTACGCGCCCGGTGCGCTCACGGCTACCACCTTCTTCCGGCGCCGGGTGACTTCGGGGCCTTGCGGACCGGTGTATTCGCTCTCCGTCACGGTGACGGTGCTGCCAACGCTGACCGTGGGCAGCATTGCGGCCGACCAAGACATCTGCGCGGGCGCTGCGCCAGCCCCTCTCACCAGCACCAGCGAGGCCGGTGGCGGCACGGGCACGTTTGCCTATCAGTGGGAGTTTTCGGTTGACAACGCAAACTGGACCGCCATCTCCGGCGCCACCAACCCCACGTTCGCGCCCGGTCCGCTCACGGCCACCACCTTCTTCCGGCGGCGCGTCACGTCGGGCACCGGCACTTGCTCAACCGGGGTTTCCAACGTGGTGGCGGTGCGGGTGCAGCCCGTTGTGACGCCTGGCGTGAGCCTGGCGACCCCGCCCGTGCGGTGCCCCGGCACGCCCCTGACCTTCGAGGCCGTGGCGACCAACGCAGGTCTTGCGCCCACGTTCCGTTGGTTCGTAAACAACGTGGCCGTGGCCACCGGCCCCACGTTCACCAGCAGCACGCTGGTCACCGGCGACCAGGTGCGGGTGGAAGTGACGCCCACGGCGGGGCTGTGCAGCACGGGCCCGGCCGTGGCCACGGTCACGGTGACGCGCACGCCAACCCCGCTGCCCACGCTCGTCATTGCCTTTCAACCCGGCGGGCCCGTTTGCCTGGGCGAGCCGATTACGTTCAGCGTTGGGAGTGTGACAAATGCCGGCCCGGCCCCTGAGTACCAGTGGCAGGTCAACGGCGCGGACGTGCCCGGTGCCACGGGCCCGGTTTTCACCAGCACCACGCTGCGCGAGGGCCAAGTGGTGACGCTGCGCCTGCGCACCACCAACGCTTGCGGACAGCCCGTTGCGGTGGTTTCCAGTGGCGTGGCGGTGCGCATCAGCCCGCCGGTTGACGTGGATGCCGGCCCGGACAAGGAGATTCTGGCCGGCACTTCCGTGACGCTGGAAGGCCGCGCCGACGGCAACTACCCCGTGACGTGGACGCCGAATGTGGGCCTAAGCTTCCCGGGCAACAACCAGCTGCGGCCCGTGGTCTCGCCCACCGTGACCACCACTTACACCATCTCGGCCGGGGCCAGCGGCTGCTCCGATTCCGACCAGGTAACGGTGACCGTGCGCCCGCCCATCCGCATTCCCAACGCCTTCACGCCCAACAACGACGGCCGCGACGACACCTGGCAAATTGAGTTCATCGAGCAATTCCCCGAGAACACCGTGAGCATATTCAACCGCTGGGGCAACCGGATTTTCTCGGCCGAAAACTACAGCCGGGCCAATGAGTGGAAGGGCGACATCAACGGCCAGCCCGCGCCAGTCGGCACCTACTACTACGTCGTCGTCACGAAGGGCCCCCTGGGCAAGTCCTACAGCGGCTCGATTACGGTTTTGTATTGATAAAAATCAGTTAAAAGTTGAGCGTTAAAAGTTAACACATGCCCCGATAGCATTTTCACTTTTAACGCTCAACTTTTAACTTTTTCCAAAAAGCATACGGACTGAACCACTGCTTTAGGCCGGCCAATAAGACCACCACCGCTATGAAAAAAGCTTTAACTCTACTGCTGCTCCCGCTGCTGCTGCTGGCCGCCGCGCCGGCCCGGGCCCAGCAGCAGGCGCAGTACAGCCAGTACATGAACAACAACTATATCCTGAACCCCGGCACCACCGGCGTGGAGGACTACATTGACGTTAAGTTTAGCTACCGCACCCAGTGGACGGGCCTGGAAGGAGCGCCCAAAACCTACTACGCCAGCATCAGCTCCTCGCTGGGCAAGTGGCGCAGCACCCAAAAGCGCACCATCCGCGACCGGCGCCGGCCGTTTCACGCCATCGGCGGCCTCGTGTACAACGACGTGACCGGGCCCACCAGCCGGACTGGCGCTTACGCATCCTACGCCTACAACATGGTGCTGATGCCCGACCTGCGGTTGGCGCTGGGCGTGTCGGCCGGCATGCAGCAATTTGCCGTGGATGGGCAGCAGCTGCGCTTTTTCGACCCCGCAACCCGCGCGGCCAGTGCGGCTTCGCGGGTATTTGATGGGTCGGTGGGCGTGTGGCTGTACACTTCCAACTTCTACGTGGGCTTATCGGGCGCGCAGCTGCTGGGCAACAAACTCAATTTCTCTTACGGGCCTGGCTCGCTGGAGGCCGGCGAAGGCAACACCCTGAGCCGGCACTACTTCGCCACGGCCGGCGTGCGCGTGCCAATCAACGACGACTGGTCGCTGGTGCCGTCGGTGCTGGTCAAGGCCGTTGACCCGGCCCCGCTCTCGCTCGACCTCAACGCCAAGCTCAAGTACCAGGATTTGCTGTGGGTCGGCGCGTCCTGGCGCGCCTTCGACTCAGCTGTGGCCATGGTGGGCCTCAGCTACGAGCAGTTCACGCTGGGCTATTCCTACGATGCCGGCCTCTCCGAACTGGCCGGCTACCACGGCGGCAGCCACGAGGTGCTGCTGGGGTTGCGGCTCAAGAAAAAAGCTCAGGTGGTGTGCACCAACCGGTTCTGGTAGGGCTTGGGTAAACGAAACGTTTTGGCTGGCGGGTTTTGACCAGCTAATTAGTTGATAAGGCGCACGCCGGCCTGCTGGCCACTAGGCGGTAGCCGCCGTGGGCACAATCTTCTTCACCAGCCCTTGCAGCACCTTGCCGGGGCCGCACTCCACAAATTCCCTGGCGCCATCGGCGGCCATGGCCTGCACGGCTTGGGTCCAGCGCACCGGGGCCGTGAGCTGGGCCAACAGGTTGGCTTTAATCTCGGCGGGGTCGGTGTGGGGCAGCGCGTCCACGTTTTGGTACACGGGGCAGCGGGCTGGGCCAAAGGTGGTTTTTTCGATGGCTTCGGCGAGGGCGGCGGCGGCGCTTTGCATCAGGGGCGAGTGGAAGGCGCCGCCCACGGGCAGCGGCAGGGCGCGCTTGGCACCGGCGGCTTTCAGGGCTTCGCAGGCCTGGGCCACGCCTTCGGCCGAGCCGGAAATGACCAGCTGGCCCGGGCAATTGTAGTTGGCGGCCACCACCACGTGGCCCCGGTCGGTAATTTCCTGGCAAATGCGTTCCACGGTGGCGTCGTCGAGGCCCAGGATGGCGGCCATGGTGCCGGGCTGCTCTTCACAAGCGGACTGCATGGCCCGGGCCCGGCGGGCCACCAGCGGCAGGGCGTCCTCAAAACGCAGCACCCCGGCGGCTACCAGGGCTGAGAATTCGCCCAGCGAGTGGCCGGCCGTCATGGCGGGCTGCAACTCGGGCCGGGCCCGAAACTGGGCCACCGAATGCGCAAAAATAGCGGGCTGGGTCACGTCGGTGCGGCGCAAGTCTTCTTCCGAGCCGCTGAACATGATGTCGGTCAGGCTGAAGCCCAGGATGTCGTTGGCTTGGGTGAGCAGGGCGCGGGCGTCCATGTTTTGGTCGAACAGCTCGCGGGCCATGCCCGGAAACTGGCTGCCCTGGCCGGGGAAGATGACGGCGGTTTTGGTGATTTCGAAAGCGCTGGTGGAGTTCACGGGAAAGTCGGGGGTTGAATAAGAAAGGATTTGTGCGGCGCCGACGCCGGCCACCTGCCGCAGCAAATGGGAAATGGGGCCGCAAGCTGCACAAAAGCGACCAACTCAACAAATCAAGACCCAAAAAGGCCGCCCCGACGGGACGGCCTTTCTGCTGTTTCAACCCGAGCCGGGGGCGGGACTACCGCACGATTTCGACCCAGCCCTTGTAGGTGCGCTTGGTGTTGGCGAAGTCGGCGAACTCCACCTCCGCCAGGTAATAATAGATGCCATCCACGGCCCTCCCCACGCTGCCCGACTCTTTTGCCGAGCCCACGCCGTTCCAGTTGATGAGGATGCGGTCGGCGGACGTGGTGGTATTTTCAAAGACCTTCACGCCCCAGCGGTTGAAGGCCTGGAAACGCACGCTGCGCACCGGGCTGCTGTTCTTCGGCCGGAACACGTCGTTTTGCCCATCGGCGTTCGGCGTGAATACGTTGGGCAGGCGGAAGAACAGGCAGTTGACCTGGCAGGCCACGTTGCTCGTGTCGCTCAGGGCCCCGGTCGGGGACACCGCCTGCACGGCGTAGCACCCGGCCGAGAAATCCAGGTTGCCGTGCATGTAATTCGGTTGCGTGGGGGTGGCCAGCAGCACAAATGGGCCCGTTTGGGTGGGGCGGTAGTAGAAGCGGTAGCTGGCCACGG
>DASVTG010000232.1:0-6063 GCA_036387695.1 Hymenobacter sp.
TGCGCGGCGGCCGCCACGGCTTGTTGGGCCGGGCCTTTCAGCAGCTGGCCGGTGAGGTCCTGCCCCGTGGCGGCGTCGAGCAGGAAGAGCTGGGCCGTGCCGGTGGTGGCCACGTCGGTCAGGTTCGAGACCTTGGCGGTGAAGGTGAACGTGTCGCCCTGCCGAAAGAAGCGCGGGCCGTTGGGCGAAATCTGGATTTCCTTTTGGGTGACGAGCTGCCGGGCCAGCTGGCCGGTGTGCAGGCTTTTGTCGTGCGCCAGGGCCAGCAGCTGCCAGCGCGTCACGGCTTCCGGCATTTGGAATTCGAGTACCACGTCTCCATTCTTATCGGTGCGCAGGGCGGGTTGCCAGAAGGCCGTCTCCCGGAAGTCGGAGCGGGTGGGCACGATGCTCAGGTCAGGCGCGGCGGGCTTTTCCCCTGACTGAGAATCGGTGCTTCTGGAGCCTCGAATCATTACCCGCGTTGAAGTACCCGTGGCTACCACTTCATTTAACTGCTTATCGGAGGCCATGGGCGCCGCCATGTTGTACCCCTGGGTCTCTGCCAGCTCCTGCACCATAACCCCAGCTACCCTCCCTCGCAAGGCGTAATCAAAGGCGTAGCCGTTGCTGATGAGCTCCGGGTAATCAATTCCAGCGGGCCCAGCACGGCCATCCAGCGGGAAAGCTTCCGTTGAGTTTAACTCGCCGAAATTGCCTTGCCACCCAAAGCGGGCCGGGAAATATCCCTGCCCAAACTGTAGGCCCGTGAACGCATGCGGCCGAAAAATATCCAGGCTCTGGTCGTAGAGCGTGGCCAGCAGCTCGGCATCGGCGGCCTTGCCATTGGCTTGGCGAATGGTCACGCGCCAGGTTTCCTTCTGGCCGGGCTGCAGCTTGTCGCGGAAAGTGCTGATGTCGAGCTTGAGCGGTTGGGGCTTTTCGGCTATCTGCACGGTGGCTTCGTTCCGGTAGAGGCGGTTGTCGCGCACTTGCGTGGTGTGGATGTGGAGCGGGCCGCGCGCACTAGCCGGGTCGGACCCGTCAGGGCCGCTCTTGAGGCGGAGGCGGCGCTGCTCGTTGGCTTTGAAGGTCAGCCATTCGGAACGCAGCAGCTTGCCCTCGCGCTCTACTTCCAGCAGGATGCGGGCGCCGGCTTCGCTGCTGCCCAGCAAGATGCTGGCCGGCTGGCCCGGCGCCACGCTATCGGCCAGTGCCACAAACCAATCGGGCGTGGCGAAGGGCACGGTGGCCGCCTCCGAATCGTAGAGCGTGACGTCGAGCCGCGCCCGCGCCGAGTCGGTGCCCGTGGCCAGGGCTTCGAGGCGGTAGCGGCCGGTGGGCAGCGCGGCCAGGGCCGCGTTCAGCGCCAGCACGGGGCTGTCCTTGGTATCGAACGGCACGGTGCTGACCAGCTCCGCCCGTGTTTCGTTCTCGTTGTTTTCGGGCGTGGGGCCGGGCACGCCGGGTGGGTCGGCGCGGAAGCGGCGCGCCAGAATGCGCACGGAGCCGGCCGCCGGCAGGGGCTCCCCGGTGGCGTTCACGCTGCGCAGCTGAAATACCGGCAACTGCTGCTTGTCCACTTCGCCGGGGCCGGCCAGGCTCAGGCTGAGCGGGTTTTGGCCAACGGGCAGGCTGCGGGTACCGGTCCGGGTTTCGCCGGCTGCGTCGGTCACGTCGGCCGTCACCTCAAACAAATAGCCCGGCTCCCACCGCGGCCGGCCCAGCGGCTTTGGCACCAGCGGCGGGGTGAAGGTGATGCTGAAGCGGCCCTCGGCGTCGGTGGTGGCGGTGCCGTGGGCAATTTCCCGCGTGCCCCCGTTGCCCGGCTGGTAGCCGCCGCGCCCCAAATAGCTCTCGTCCCAAAACATGGGCCACAGCTCGCGGCGCGTGACGCGGTAGCGCACGGTGGCGCCGTCGGTGGCCTGCCCGGCGTAGGCGCGGGCGCTGCCGCTCACCGTCAGCGGCTGACCCAGTTGGGGCTGCCCGGCAACCGGGGCCAGGGTAACCAAAAACGTCGGCCGCTTGTAGTCTTCCACCGCGAAGCTGGTGCTGCCGTGGTCGGTTTGCAGCATCATCTGGCCATTCAGCAGGCCGGCCGGCAGCACCAGCGAACCGTGGAAGCTGCCGAACTCCGACGTGGTAAAGGGCAGCGTTTGCACCGGCTGGCCGTTCACGTCCATGAGGCCCACCACCACGGGCTGCTTCGGCAGGATGCGAGCCGGGCCGTCGCCGCCTTCGGTCAGGATGCCTTTGAAGTACACCGTCTGGCCGGGCCGGTAGATGGCGCGGTCGGTGAAGAGAAAGGTGCGGCGCAGCGTAGGGTTCACGGAGTAGTCGCTCGGGTAGCTGCTCCGGTTCTGAATCAGCACGGTGTCGCCGCCGCGCCAGGCTTTCACCGGCCTGTTACCTTCGTCAAGAATTGACGGCACGGGCATCAGCGCCTGCCCCGAGGCATCGGTTTCCACCACGGCCTTGAGCTTGGTGCCTTGCATCGGATTCTTGCGGTCGATGTGAGCGTAGGGCACTTCTATTCGCACCCCAGACAATAATTCGCCGGTTCGGCGGTGCAACAGGAGCTGCCGGGTAGCGCCCGTCTCGGTGTCGCGTCGGCTCACGGCGCTCAGCTCGCTGGCCCCCAACAGGGCGTAGCTCGTCACGGCGCCGGAGCGCGGGTCAATGGGCTGGCTGGCCTTGGTGCTCACCACCACCACGTAATACCCGAGCGGCAGCGCCGGGCCGGCGGCAGCCAGCTTCTGGGCTTTGTAGTTCAGGGGGTGCGTGGGCACCGGAATGGCCCAAGTGGCCGTCGGCGCCGCCTTCAGGGGACGGGCGAACCGCTCGTTGAATTCCTGACGCAACGGGTCGTAATGACTGAACTTGCTCCATTCCCGCAGCGAAATGCGGTAGGCCCAGGCGTGCAATTCCGTCACGTTGCGGGCCGTCACGTCCAGGCGCCAGGGCTGGTTGGGCAACACAATGTCGGCGGCGGTAAAGGACAGCTCGGCTCGCTCAACCTCCTCGCGCAGCCGCCGGGCCCGCGCCGCGCCGCGCGACTTCGGAAACCGCGCCTCGGCTTCGCGCGCCAGGCGTACGGCGGCCATGGGGTCGGCTTCGCGCAGGGCTTCGGCCCGGCGGGCCATGAATTCGGTGCTGATGGGCAACGCCCGGTAGGTGTCGGCCATGCGGGCAAGGGCTGGGTCATACTGGGCGGCGAGGTCGGTGTTTTCGGTGAGGCCGCGCAGGTAGTCGAGGCGCGTCAGGTCCACGTCGGCCAGCGCGGCCAGGTTGGCGGGCGCCAGTTGCCGGCGCGAAGCGGTGAGGCGCTGCAACACCCGCAACGCGTGCACCTGCCCGTTGAGCGAATCGTCCTCCGGCGCCAGCAGGCCCAGCGCGGCAAACTCGGGGGCCGTTCCAAACAGCTTGGGGTCGGTGGGCTGAAACTGCTGCTCCGGCCGGGTCACGTACAGCTCTTGGTTTTTCAAGCCTTCGATGGCGCGCTGGGCCAACAGGTCGTACAGCGTGGGACGCAGGGCGCGGCCTTCGGCGTCGCCCCCTACGGCGAGGTCGCCGAGGTCGGCTAGGGTGGTTTTGAGCTGCTTTTGGGGCTCGTCTTCCACCGATTGGTAGTAGTGGCGCACGATGGCGGCACCCAGCCGGCCCATGTCCCAGGTGGCGAGGCCGGTGCCGCCGTCGGCGCGGGCATCGGGGCCGGTGGTGGCGCCGGCGCCCGCAGTGCGCTGGTAGAGGCGGTAGCGGTTTTGGTCGAGGTAGTTGGTGTACAGCTCGGCCAGCAGCGAGTGCAGTATGGGCCGGGCTGGGAAAGTGGCCGTTTTCAGCTCCGCTTCCAGCAGCGCGATGGCCTTTTCGTCGTCGTCCTGCTCCCGGGCTTGCAGCAGGCGGATTTTGTAGAGCAGGGCCCGCACGTAGGCGGGCGCGTTCTGGGCTTTGCGGGCCTGCTGGTAGATGGCGTCCACCAGCGGAGCGGCCGTGGCGGTCTGGTTTTTGGCCAGCAGCGCGTCAATCTTTTTCCAGCGCGCCGCATACGGGTTGGGCGGCGCGGGGGCGGCAGTGTCGGAGCCAAAAGCCATGGTCAGGAGTAGAACGGCAAACAGGAAAAAGCGCATGGGCGGGAGTTGGGGCGGGGTTACGACCTCAAAGATGCCCGTTCAGCTTTTATTGCACACCGGCGTCCACTTTTCCGTGTTCACCCGCCGTTTGGCGTTCTTTTCTCAACAAAAAACCGCCCCGGAGCACCGGGGCGGTTTTTTGTTGGGAGAGCGGGCTGGAGTCAGCCTACGCCGCCGAAGCATTGGCGCTGACGCCGTTGCCCACGAGCACGGCTTCGGCCTGCGCAATGTGCCGCTGAATGTGCACCACCAAGAACTCCAGCTGGTCGGTGAGGCGCAGGAGCAGCAGCGGAAACAAGGCGTTGGGAATGCGGATGGCGTTGGCGTTGACCTGCCGGGCCAGCAGCACCAGGCGCAGCAGCTCGTCGAGCTGGCGGCTGAACACTTCCGTGACGGTGCGGGGCAGGCGGGTGCCGGTGGGCGCGTAGCGTTGCGGCGAGGTGTAGGTTTTGACGCTGGGCGGGGTGCGCATGGCCTCAATCAGGCGGCGGCCAATGTAGCCGTGCTTGGCCGTGGGCGCGGGCTTGGAGCCGCGGGCCTGGGCCTTGGCAATGCGGGCCGCAATGCTGGGCAAGTAGTAGCCCCCCACGATGTTGAGGTGCTCCAGGCACTGCCCGGCGCTCCAGCGGCTGGGGCTGGGCCGACGGTTCAGCTCCTCGGCGCTCAGGGGCCGGAAACGCTGCTGCGCCACCACCCGCAGCACCAGCAGGTCGTTGGTGAGTTGGTCGAAAAAATCGTCAGTGGCGCGAACGTCAGCGGGCATGGGCGCGAGGCTATGAGCCGTAAACATACAATTTAGCAATCGATTCCGACTAGTTAGCTGCTACAGCGCAGACAGCCAACCTCATCAATTCGGCCGGGCTCGGTATCTTGCCGCCATGCTAAAACACGGATTTTTGTATTGTGGTGCACTGCTGGCTCTCTTTGTGGCGCCGCCGGGCAGCGCAAGGGCCCAAGCCGTGCCCAATCCCGGCGAACGGGTGGAAAGCCTCGTGACGTTTGGCGCGCAGTCCGACAAGCAGTGGGGCGACGACGACTTCAGCCAGACCTTCTTCTTTCTCATCCCCGCGCAACAGCGCGACCCCGTCTACATCCGGGTGTGGGACCCCGGCTGCGGCGGCAAAGGCGACGACTTGAAGGGCGGCGCCAACACCACCACTTCGTTTGGCCTCTACGGCGGCCCCGGCACCTTCAGCGGCCCGCAGGCGCGCGACCCGCGCCCCACCAACCCCACGCCCCCCGGCCGCCTGCTCAAGAGCCAAACCTTTGGCGCCGAGCCGCAGTACGACGGCAAGTGGTACACCTTCGGACCCCTCAACCCGCTGGAGGGCGAGCTGGTGGACGAGTTCAAAGGCCACGTGTTCAAGATGGTGGCCCGCGGGCTGAGCGGCAACGACGGCAATTTGTACCGCTACTTTTTCAGCACCAGCCCCACCGCCAACGTGTCCGTGGAAGGCGGCAACGCCTTCACTTACGAGTACTGCTTCCGGGTGCCGGCCACGGCCAGCAAAACCACCGTGCACCTCTACCCTTTCGTGAACGACAAGGTGGTGAGCATCAAGCAAAGCAACTACGATGCGGACAACGCCGCCACGCTGCAGGTGTTCAGCGTGGCCAAGAATGGCCAGCCCGGTACCGTGAGCGGCGACGGCGAGTGGGCCAGCAGCGTGTTTTCAATTGCCGAAAAGGAGCACGGCCTCAGCCTCGATTTTCGCCTCACCTCCACCAAGCCCGCGCCCAACGACCTGGTGTTTTACGTGACCGACCAGTACGACACGGCCTTGCCTTTTTTCGCCATTCCGCTGGGCGGCCCACCCCGCTACCAGTACGACATCAACGTGAAGGTGCACCGGTAAACACGGTCCGTTACTCCCTGACCGTCACACCACGCCCCTATCCGTCATCCTGAGCTTGCGACGGACCTTATCACCGCTGAACGGTTATGTTGTGGCTT
>DASVTG010000233.1:0-9025 GCA_036387695.1 Hymenobacter sp.
CCGATTGGTGCAACGAATAGCGCCCGCAGCCATTCACGATGAGGGGCTGCGGAGCGGAGCAGCTGGGCGCTTGCCTGGGGAAACGGTACGGGTCGTCGGGGATAGTGGCAACGGGGGCGGCACGGGCAACATTTGCCTCAAAAGCCTGCTCAATAATGTGGCCGATGCTTTCGTCCTCGGGGCCGCCCAGCAGCACAATGGGGCGGGCTAGCTTAGCGCATAATTCAATCAGCTTCTCGACGGGCAGGCGCTTGGTGGCATGCTGCGCCCCAATGGCCACGGCCACATAGCCCCGCTGAAACGGCGCGGGCAGCGTGACCATATCTACTTCCTGGCCGTCGGGAATGAAATAGTCGAGGCCGCGACCATCGTCTTTCAGGCCCAGCGCGGCGCCTGCTGCCAGGTAGCGCTGCACGATGTGCACGCGGGGCAGCTGGTCGATTTTGAAGTTGACCAGCAACCACTTCTGCAGGTTCAGCTTGTCAAAGCTGCTGGACGGCACGCCCAGGCGCAGCTTGATGAGGCGGGTGCGCAGGTTGTTGTGCAGGTCGATGACGTAATCAAACCGTTCGGCTTTCAATGCCTGCACCAGCTCGCTCAGGCTGCCGGTCAGGCAATGCACCTTGGTAATGTACGGATTGGGCTCGAGCAGGCCGCGGTAGGCGGGCTTGGTAGCAAAATGGACTTCGGCCCCCGATACCTGTTGCGCCAACGCCCGCACCACGGGCGTGGTGAGGACGATGTCGCCGATGGAAGAAAAACGGAGAACGAGAATTTTCATGAACGGGTGCCGTGAAATTTCATTTCGCGACGAGTGGCGCGAATAATCAGGCCCAAACAAAATTTACAGAGGCTAATGAAAAACCGCGGCGTTCGTCGCGAAATGAAATTTCACGGCACCCGTTCAGTTATTCAAACAGCGAATTTTTGAACTCCATCGGCGCTTTGATATTCGCTTTTCGAGCTTCAAAATACGCAGCGGCTTCGTCCACCGACTTGGCATTAAACGTCATTTCCTTGGTCAGAAGTCCCTTGCGGCCCATGAGCACGCCGTAGCGCATGTCGGCGTAGCCGTCGGTGTGGTGCGCGTCGGGGTTGATGCTGAGCTGCACGCCTTGGTCGAGGGCATAGCGCACCCAGCGCCAGTCGAGGTCGAGGCGCCAGGGGTTGGCGTTGATTTCGATGATGACCTGGTGTTGGGCGCAGGCATCGATGACGGCTTTGTAGTCGATGGGGTAGCCCTGGCGGCGCAGCAGCAGCCGGCCCGTGGGGTGGCCCAGCATGGTGGTGTAGGGGTTTTCGATGGCGCGCAGCAACCGGTCGGTGGCTTTGCGCTCGTCCATTTTCAGGTTGGAGTGCACCGAGGCCACGATGAAGTCGAAGCTGGCCAGCACGTCGGGTGCGTAGTCGAGCGAGCCGTCGCCGAGAATGTCGCTTTCGATGCCTTTGAAGATGCGGAAGGGCGCCAGCTCGGCGTTGAGCTTGTCGATTTCCTGCTGCTGCTGGCGCACCCGCTCCGGGCCGAGGCCGTTGGCGTAGTGGGCGGCCTGGCTGTGGTCGCACATGCCGAGGTATTCGTAGCCGTGGTCGCGCAGCCAGGTGGCCATTTCGCGCAGGCTGTGGTTGCCGTCGGAGTAGGTGCTGTGGTTGTGCAGGGAGCCGCGCAGGTCGCCGTCTTCGAGCAGGCGGGGCAGTTTTTTCTCGGCCGCCAGGGCTATTTCGCCCAAGCCCTCCCGCAGCTCGGGCACAATGAATTGCAGGCCCGCTCGCTCATACAGCGCTTCTTCCTGCTGAAATTTTTCGCGGCGGGCCCACTGGCGCAGGCTGGCGGTGGGGCCGTGGCTGTCGGCGCCGGGCAGGTCTTCGGTCAGGTGCTCCTCGGCGGCGGAATTGAGGAAAAGCTCGGTCACAAAGTTTTCGGCCGACGTCAGCAACACTTCCACTTGCACGCCTGACTGGGTGGCCGTGCCGCGCCAGGCAAACGGCCCGGAGCGGCGCGGGTCGGCTGTAAGCCCGTCCACGGTGTTGAGCAATTCGTGGGCTTTGGCGGGCTGGTCAGTAGCCCCCACCACGCGCACGGTCTCCACGGTTTCGAGGCGGCGGCGGATTTCGCCGGCCACGGCCACTTTATCGGTTTTCAGCGCATCGCGCAGGCGCTGGGCAAGGTCTTCGGCCAATTGTTCGGCCTGCGGGTAGAGCAGCTTGCCTTTGCTTTGGCCGGCAAACTCCAGGGCTTCGAGGATGGATTCCTGGGTTTTCTTGCCGAAGCCTTTCAGCTTGCTGACCTGGTCGCTTTCGGCCGCCTCGCGCAGCTGCTCGGTGCTTTCAATGCCCAACTCCCGCCACAGGCTGCGGATTTTCTTGGGGCCAATACCCTTGATGCCCAGCATTTCGACCACGCCGGGCGGGGTGGCTTCGAGCAGGCGCTGCAACTCGGAAAACGTGCCGGTGTCGAGCAGCTCGGCCACTTTGGCGGCGGCGGTTTTGCTTAGGCCGGTGCGGTCAGGCAGGCCCGAGCGTTCTATTTCCGATACGGGAAAGCTCAAGGCGTCGAGGGCGTTGGCCGTGCCTTCGATGGCGCGAATTTTAAAGGGGTTTTCGTCGTGCAGCTCCATCAGCTGGGCGGCCAGCTTGAAGGCGCGGGTAAGGGCGCGATTATCCACGGAACAGGGGGTTGTTGGGAAAACGAATGTAGCGGTCAGACAAGCTTACGCGAGCGGCAAAGCAGCGGCCATGCCGGCCCAAAATGTGTACCTGCCTGATTAGCGCTACCTTTCCGCCCACCCAATTTTGCTTAGTTCTATGCATACGCTCCATTCGTTTAGCCGGCTGCTTCCGTTGTCGCTGTTGCTGTTGTCGGCCACTTGCCAGCAGCGCAAGCCCGCCGTTGTTACCTCCGCATCCGTGAAGCAATTTGAAGGAACCTGGCTCGCCTCGCAAGAAGAAAACACCGGCGACACCCTGGTGTACCGGCCTAATACCTATGCTTTTCCGCCGGCGCGGGGCCGCACGGGCTTCGCCATCAAGCCCTACGGCCGCTTCGAGCAGTTCGACATCGCTCCCACCGACGGCCTGGCCGGACGCCCCGGCACCTGGACCGCCGCCGGCGACAACCGCCTGCGCATTCACCTCACCGACGGCCAAGAGCCGGATTACACCCTGGAAATCATTTCCATGGAGAACAAAGTCCTGAAGCTGCGCCGGCTGCAATAGCCTGAAAGGGGCCTGACCGACGCACTTATTCACCCGGCTTTGTGCTGCGCTGGGAGCTTGAAACACAGGCTTGCCCGTAGAACCTAGCGGGCTACGCAGGGGTTATGGCGGCCCATCCTCACGCACCTTGCAGTATGTCCTTCGCCATATCCTTCAGCACCATACGGGCCTTTGCATTGGGGCTGGTTTTGCTAGGCCCCGACCTGGCCCAAGCCCAGAAAACCAGTGTAAAGGCCGAAAGCGGCAAGGCCAAAACCAAACCGATTGGGGCCAGCGGCACGGTGAGCGGGCCGCACCCAGTCTCGCCCCTGACCTCGGCGCCGCAGGTGGTGCTGCCGGCAGCGGCTGCCAATGCTTCCGCTTTGACGGGTTGGCTCACTGATTTGGATGCGGCCAAGGCTCAGGCCAGAGCGTCGAACCGGCCCATTCTGGCGGTGTTCTCGGGTTCGGATTGGTGCAAGCCCTGCATCACGTACGAGCAAGAGGTGTTCGCCAAGCCAGAATTTACAGCTTATGCCCAGGACAAGCTGGTGTTGGCCCACTTCGACTTTCCCCGTCAGAAGCGCAATCAGCCCGCCGCCGCTCAGCTCAAGCTGAACGAAACCGCCGCGGCGCAGCTCAACCGCGAAGGCGACTTCCCCTTGGCCGTCGTCCTGTCGCCCGAGGGCAAAGTGCTGGCCAAAACCGGCTACATCGCGGGTGGCCCGGCCGCTTTTCAAGCCTACCTTAAAAAAGTGGTGCCCACTCTGTAAGCAGCAGTGACTTGGCGGCCAACATCGTTGGTTCTGATTTGGGCTTTGCGCTGGTAGTGGACCGGTGTAGCCCCAAGATTTATTTCCTTTGTGTGTGCAAACCAGCGGCCGGCCGGCATCTATGCCTGTGCGGGCCGCTGGTTTGCATTTCACTTTTTTACATCCCTCATAAAACACCTTTTGCCACTTGAAACACTGGCTCGTTAAATCCGAACCCGAAGCTTATTCCTGGGCCACGTTTGTGCAAGAAGACGGCACCGCCTGGACCGGCGTGCGCAACTACCAGGCCCGCAACAACCTCAACCTTATGCAGCCCGGCGACCTGGTGCTGTTCTACCACAGCGTGAGCGAGAAAGCCGTGGTGGGCGTGGCCGAAGTGGCCGCCCTGGCCGCGCCCGACGCCACCGCCGAGGCCGGCTCGCCGTGGGTGGCCGTGGCCCTGCGCCCGGTGCAGCCCCTGCCCCAGCCGGTGAGCCTGGCCCAGCTGAAGGCCGACGCCCGCTTGGCCGAGCTGGCCCTGTTGCGGCAGTCGCGCCTGTCGGTGCTGCCGGTACGGCCCGAAGAATTTGACGTGGTAATGGCCCTGGGCGCCAAATAAAGAGGGCCCATGGCACGGGCAAACGGCCAATTCGGTTGTAACTTTAAAGTGAATTCAACCCTATAACTGATTCTTTTTAGCTGGTTTATAACGGTGCATGGGTATGAAACTCCGACACTTTTCCCTGCTGCTTTCCTTGCTGGTGCTGGCCGGGCCATCGGCGGTGCGTGCGCAGCGGCGCGGCCAGCCCGCGCCCTTGCCGCCCAATGCCCCCAAGCAAACCGCGCGCACGGAGCTGTTTCTGGAGCAGTCCAGTAGCGAAGTGCACGTGCAGGCCCTGCCCGCCGACAGCACCGTGGTGCTGCTGGTGGGACGGGAGCGGCCGCTTTCGAACAAGTCCTACTTCGCCTTTCAGCAGTACGACCAAAGCTTGCACCTGCGCAACGAGGTGGCGCTGGAGGTGCCCGACGAGTTCGATTTTACGCGCATGTGCGCCGAGGGAAATACGGTTTTTGCCCTGTTCACGTCCCACAGCAACCCCGGCCGTCTGTGGGCGGCGGCTTACAACGGCCGCATTGGACAGGTGAAAACCCAGCCATTCGAAACCCGCTTGAGCCGCGACGTGGTCGAGCTCAAAGCCTTGGACGGCCGGCTGTTTGCCACCGTGCTGCTCAACGACCAGCTGCACGTGTCCGCGCTGCTGCTGGACATTGCCAGCGGCCAGATGCAGTACCTGTCCTCCATCTATGAGCCGCTGCCCACGCAGCTCACCTTCGTGGCCGACGCCGCCAGCCGGCGCGCCGAATACGTGCTCAGCCAAACCAACGGCCGCAAGTCGCGCCTGCTGCTCAAACGCCTCACCGACCGGGGCCAGCTCGTCAGCTCGGAATTTGTGCAGGCCGAGAGCGACCGCAGCCTCATCACCGCTCAGCTCACGCCCCCGCAGGACACCACCGCCCGCCTGCTCATGGGCACGTATTCGCTGCGCAACCCCTCGTTTGCCCAGGGCCTGTTTGCCACCGACCTGCGCCCGGCCGCGGGCACCGGCATCAAACCACCGCTGCGTTTTTACGACTTTTTGCGGCTAAAGCACTTTTTTGACTACCTAAAGCCCCGGCGCCAGGTGCGCCTGCGCGAGCGCAACGAGCGCCGCGCGGCCCGCTCCGTGTCGCCCATGCGGTGGCGCTACCGCCTGCTGCTGCACGAGCTGCTGCCCCAGCCCGACGGAGGCTACGTGCTGGTGGCCGAAGTGTACTACCCTCATTACCGGTACAATAGCTACAGCAACTACGTGGGGCCGTTCAACAACATCGGCAACCAGTTCGGGTCGAGTAATTACGGCAGCTCGCGCGTGTTCGACGGCTATCAGACCACCCACGCGCTGGTGTGCGGGTTCGACCGTTCCGGGGCGCTGCTCTGGGACAACACCTTTGTGGTGGAAAACCTGCGCCGCTACGAGCTGGAAGAAGCCGTGCGCCTGCAAACCCTGCCTGATGGACGCCTGGTGCTGGCGTACCTCGACGAAGAGAAACTGCGCTACAAGCTCGTCAACCGCGCCGAATCGTCGCCCAACGACCAACAGGTGCCCTTGCAAACCGGCGTGGGCCCCAACGCCACTCTGGCCAGCACCGAACGCATCAGCAACACTTCGCAGGCCGACATTCTGCCCTGGTTTGGCAGCCGCTTTGTGGCCACGGGCTACCAGAAGGTGCGCGCGGCCAACGGCCCCGACCGGGAAGTGTTTTTCCTGAATTCGGTGGTTTTTTAAGCTGCGTCGTCGCGGCTCGCAACCTCATTGGGCAACCGTGCCAAGGCCGGTGTGCGTACAACGCACCCATCTTCTTGCCACCTTTGCCACATGATGCTAAAACTTCGTTTCCCCGCCCTTTTCCTTTTTTTGCTGATGGTGAGCTGCCGCGCCGGTGGCCCTGGTACGCCCGCCCGCACGGTTTCCTCCTTCTTTTCGAAGTACGAAGGCCGCTCCGGCTTTAAAACGACGGAATGGTCGGCTGACTTGCTCCAGCGGCTGGCGCTGGTAAAAGCTGCCAAGCTCCTCGGCGGTTCCGAGCTCACCAATGCCATCACCAGCATCCGTTCGGCCAAGGTCATCAGCTTTGCGCCCACCACCGGCGCCGCCCAGGACCTGGCCCAGCAAGGCCTGCGCCAAGAGGCCACCGGCATCCTGCAAGGCGAGAAGTACACCCCGCTTTCCACGGCCGGTTTCGGCGGCAGCAACTACGCCATTTCCACCCGCGGCACGGGCGACCGGGTTTCGGAGTTTGCCGCTCTGGGCAGCCTGCCGGACGTCGCCGATTCGTTCGTTCTGGTGGCGGTAGACGGCAACTTTACCCGCTCCCAAGTGGAAGCTCTCAGCAAGTACCTGCCGCAAATCGTGCAAGCCACGGCGCGCTAAATGAGATTGGTGAAACAACTTGGCTGACCAACCAATACCGCCATAGTCAACAACCCAAAACGTCATGCTGAGCGAAGTCGAAGCATCTCGCGTGCTTGAGTAAGCCAATCGATTGAGGTACTACCACACGCGAGACGCTTCGACTTCGCTCAGCATGACGTTCTTTATTAATGGTAATTTACCTGTTTCTAACGGCGCCCCTGGCTCATTAGGTTCTCAATCTCCTCGGCCTGCAACGGAATATCGGCCATCAGGTCCTCGTTGCCGTTGGTTGTGAGTAGGATATCATTCTCCAGGCGGATGCCCAAGCCCTCTTCCGGGATGTAGATACCGGGCTCGCAAGTGTACACCATGCCCGCCTCGAAGGTGCGGTATTTGTAGCCTACGTCGTGCACATCGAGGCCTAAATAATGACTGGTGCCGTGCATGAAATACTTCTTGTAAAGCGGCGCGGCGGGGTCCTGGTTCTTCACGTCGGCGGCGCTGAGCAAGTCCAGCTTGATGAGTTCCTGCTCCATGCATTCGCCCACTTGGCGGTGGTATTCCTCGATTTCGGCGCCGGGCACGAGGCGCGTTTTGGCAAAGGCCAGCACGGCCAGCACCGCATCATACACCTGACGCTGGCGCGGCGTGAATTTGCCGTTGACCGGGATGCTGCGCGAGAGGTCGGCGGCGTAGTTGGCATACTCCGCGCCGAAGTCCAGCAGAATCACGTCGCCGTCCTGGCACTGGTTGTCGTTGGTGGTGTAGTGGAGCACGTTGGCGTTTTTGCCGCTGGCCACGATGCTGCCGTACGCCGGACCACGGCTGCGGTTGCGCATGAATTCGTGCACGATTTCGGCCTCAATCTCAAACTCCCACACGCCCGGCTTCACGAAGCCTAACAACCGGCGAAATGCCTTGCCCGTGATGTCGCAAGCCTGGCGCATCACCCGGATTTCCTCGGCGCTTTTGATGGCGCGCAGGTTGTGCAGCAGCGGCGCGGCGCGGCGGTAGGTGTGCAGCGGGTACTGGCTCTGAATGGATTTGATGAAGCGGGCGTCGCGGGTTTCCACCTCCACCACGGCCCGGATGTGCTCGTTGGCGTTCAGGTACACATTTTCGGCTTCGTTCATCAGCGCGGGCAGCACCGATTTGAAGCTGTCGAGCCACATGATGCTGCGGATGCCGGAGTTGGTGCGGGCCTCGTCCTTGGTCAGCTTGTAGCCTTCCCAAATGAGAATGTGCTCCGAAGTCTCTTTCAGAAACAATATTTCGCGGTGCTGCGGCAGCCGCGCGTCCGGAAATAGCACGAGGATGCTCTCTTCTTGGTCGACGCCGCTGAGGTAAAACAAGTCGTTGTTTTGGCGGAAAGCCATGGTGCCGTCGGCATTAGTCGGCATCACGTCGTTCGACTGGAAGATGGCCAGCGAAGCCGGCGGCAGCAGCTCGCAGAAACGGCGGCGGTTTTCAACAAAAAGCTCGGGAGCGAGGGGGGCGTAGCGCATGGGTTGCGGGGTTGGGAATGGGTGCGCAAGTTAGGCGCAGGGGCGCTGTTGGGCTGGAGCAGGCCGGCAAAAGCCCCCCCTCGGTTTCCACTCTTTACTGCCGCTGTGCCACAAAACGCGCTTAATACTCAATGCAAAAGGCCCCTGCCAAACTTGGCAGGGGCCTTTTGTTGTCAACCTAATGAGGGAACCTACATTTTCGGCTTCACCGATTTGGTGGTCGTCTTGTTGGTCTTGTAACGCATGTCGGCCGTGCCATCGGCTTTCTTGGGGCCGGCTACGGTTTTGGTGCTGGTGGTTTTGTTGGCCGAATAGCGCATGTCAGGCGTGCCATCGGCTTTCGTTTTGGTGCTGGCCGAGGTTTTGGTCGTGCCCGAGGGCGTGGTCATGGTGCTCGATTTGCTCATCGTGGCCTGGCTTTTTGTGGCAGTCGACTACTTGCTCATGCCCGCCGGGTTGGTCCTGGTGCTCGACGTGGTGGTGGTGCGGGTGGCGGGTGCCTGCGCCGTGGCAGTGGTAGCAGGGGCCGCGGCGGGGGTCTGGGCCAGGGCAGCAGCGCTACCAAACAGGCTCATGGAAACGAGGAAACCGAGAATGCGCTTCATAAAATATGAAAAATGAA
>DASVTG010000234.1:0-3631 GCA_036387695.1 Hymenobacter sp.
ACGCAAATTATTTTACATCGCATCACTACCTCGTTATCATTTTTGCCAGCAATCAGCTAGCGGCTTTTCTCTGCTCTGGCTGCAACTTCGTTTTCGACCGCTCTTGTTTCTGGAATAACGCTTCGTTTTTCGGAGGCAGGAGCGGGCTGTGCTGCTTCAGTTCCTCTTGAGTTGGCTGCCACCAGGGCGCGTGCGTCCTTGCGGTGCACGCTGTGGCAAACCCGGCAACGGCTGCGCTCAGCAGCCCATCAAGTTCGCTATCGATTGCCCGTACCATGCCCTCTTCTCGCTCCTGGCACGATGGCGTGTATCTTTAACAGCAAAATTCCACCTTTCTTTTATCTCAACTTCGCATGAATACTAAGTTGCGCCTCACCATCCTGAGTTTCCTGCAATTCTTTATTTGGGGCTCGTGGCTGATAACGATTGGCGCCTACTGGTTCCAAACCAAGCAGTGGTCGGGCGCGCAGTTTGGCGCCATCTTTTCGACCATGGGCATCGCGTCTATTTTCATGCCCTCGCTCATGGGCATTGTGGCCGATAAGTACGTGAATGCGGAGAAGCTCTACGGCATCCTGCACATCCTGGGGGGCATTGTGCTGTGCACGGTTCCGTTGGTCACCGACCCCGGCACCATGTTCTGGGTGATGCTGCTCAACATGGTTTTTTACATGCCAACGTTGTCGCTCTCCATCGCCGTGTCGTTTTCGGTGTTGAAGACCCAGGGGCTTGACGTCGTCAAGGATTATCCGCCCATTCGGGTGTGGGGCACCATTGGTTTCATCGTGGCCATGTGGACGGTGAGCCTGCTCGGCATTGAGAAATCGGCCAACCAGTTTTACGTGGCGGCCGGAGCGGCTTTCGCCTTGGGCCTCTACTCCTTCACGCTGCCCAAGTGCCCGCCCCAGTCCAGCAATACTTCCAGCCAAAGCCTGATGGAAATACTGGGCCTCAAGTCCTTCGCCATTCTGCGCGACCGCAAGATGCTCACCTTCTTTCTTTTTGCCCTCCTGCTGGGAGCCGCTTTGCAGCTCACCAACGCGTACGGCGACACCTTCCTGCACGATTTCGACAAGACGCCGGCCTACCGCGACACGCTCACGGTAAGGTACCCGGCCATCATCATGTCCATTTCTCAGATTTCGGAAACCCTGTTCATTCTCGCCATCCCGTTCTTTTTGCGCCGCTTCGGCATCAAGCAGGTCATGCTTTTCAGCATGATAGCCTGGGTGCTGCGCTTCGGCCTGTTTGCCTACGGCAACCCCGGCTCGGGCCTCTGGATGATTATCCTCTCGTGCATCGTGTACGGCATGGCCTTCGACTTTTTCAACATTTCCGGCTCGCTGTTCGTCGAGACTCAAACGCAGCCCAGCATCCGGGCCAGCGCGCAGGGCTTGTTCATGATGATGACCAACGGTTTCGGCGCCGTGCTCGGCAGCTCGCTCAGCGGCATCATCATCCAGCAATACTTCACCGACCCCACCGGCGCAAAGGACTGGCCCAGCATCTGGCTCACGTTTGCCGGCTATTCGCTGGCCATCGCCGTGCTGTTTGTTTTCATTTTCAAGCACAAGCACAATCCCCAGGCCACCGCGGAGGCGCAGCCCGAAGGCATCCTTTCGGTAGAGCAAGCCTAGCAAATAGCCAAAGCGCCGTTTTGTGCGGCTTTATTTCGCTTACGCAAAAAGCCTCGCCGAATGCGGGGCTTTTTGTTGGCTAATGCTTTGGGCCAATGCCGAAGTTCTGGCCCATTTCAAGGCCTTGATTTGCGGCGCGTTGGCTTCGTACCTTTCCGCCCCGCTCACAGGGCGGCTTTCTGGGTTGTGGTAAGAAAGCTCCTGGGCCTGAATGATTCGCTGAATGACACCCAACACCCTCTCCCCTACCGCCGTCGACCTTTCGCAAAGCTTCGAAAAAGACGCCTATTTTCAACCGGCCCTCTGGTTCTACACCGCTTTTGGCGTGTTGCCGCGTCGCGAAATCTACCAACTGGCCGAAGCCGAAGCACGGCAGCAGGTGCTCGCTGCGTTGTGCGAAACCCATAACCTGGACGAAGCCACCGTTGCTCATTCGGTTTACATCGAAAAAGTGGGCAAAGCCCCAGAAATCGGCCACTACGCCCTGAACTTGGCGCCGCACCTGCTGCTGCTCTTCAACGACCGCGGCCCCTACGGCGACCGCACCGCCCAGGTGCTCTACTCCCCGCAAACGGAGGCTGCGCCGCTGGCACAGGTGCGCGACCTGCTGGCCAGCCACCTCGAAACCGGACAGCTGGAACACCAGCGCATTCAGGTGCTGCGCCTCGCGTTCAACGACCTGGAGTTTACGCCGCTGCCCATCAAGATTCCGGCCCTCGACCTGAGCACCCACTACAACGACGACCTGCTGCCCGCGCACGAAACCATCCTGCGCCGCCTGCAGCAGCCCGAAGAAAAGGGCATCGTCATCCTGCACGGCCCGCCCGGCACCGGCAAAACCAGCTACATCCGCCACCTCAGCGGCCTCACCGACAAGCCCAAGCTGTTCATTCCGCCCAACCTCGCGGCCCGCATCGCCGACCCGGAATTCATCAACCTGCTCCACGACAACACCAATTCCATCTTGCTCATCGAGGACGCGGAAGAACTCCTTTCCAAGCGCGACGGGCCGGGCGGCAACGCCGTGAGCAACCTCCTAAACCTTTCCGACGGCTTGCTCTCCGACGGCTTCCACATTCAAATAGTTTGCACCTTCAACGCCGAGCTGGCCCGCATCGACAAAGCCCTGCTCCGCAAGGGCCGCCTCATCGCCTCCTACCGCTTCGAGCCCCTGGGCCAGGAAAAAGCGCAAGCCCTGGCCACAGCACTCGGGCAAGACGAAGCCGTGACGGAACCCATTACCTTGGCCGACCTCTACAACCGCGACAAAGCCGATTTCGTGAGCGAAAGCAAAACCGCGGGCCGCATCGGCTTCAGCCGGTGAAGTAAGCTCGTCAATACAAAATTGGTATAAAAATAGTCTGGATTTAGCACAAACAAAAAGCCCGCTTTGCGCAACGCAAAGCGGGCTTTTTTGTCAGTATGGCGCTGAATGCGAACTACTTCGCGCCGAAGAAGAAATCGGCTTCAATCTGCGCGTTCTCGTCGGAATCCGAGCCGTGCACGGCGTTGGCTTCGATGCTCTTGGCGTATTTCTTCCGGATGGTGCCTTCGGCAGCCTGGGCCGGGTTGGTGGCGCCAATGAGGGTGCGGAAATCCGCCACGGCGTTGTCTTTCTCGAGCACAGCGGCCACGATGGGGCCGCTCGACATGTAGCGCACCAAGTCGTTGTAGAAGGGTCGCTCGGCGTGCACGGCGTAGAACTGGCCGGCGCGCTCGGCGGTGAGGGTAACTTTTTGGAGCTCCACGATGCGGAAACCGCCTTCTTCCATCATGTGCAGGATGCCACCGATGTGGTTTTCCTGGACGGCGTCGGGCTTAATCATCGTGAACGTGCGGTTGGTGGCCATTGCGAGGGGATTCGGGGGTTGAATGAAGGATTGAAGGCACAAAACTACCACATCCCCGGGCGGCGCCCAACCTCTTCTCGGGGCGCGGCTGCTTTTCGCCCCGTACTGCTCCTCTCCCGCTCGGTTGAAGTTGGCGAATGATGA
>DASVTG010000235.1:0-2708 GCA_036387695.1 Hymenobacter sp.
TAATCTGCTTACTCAATTACCACTATTCGCGAACCGCTGCGCTTGGCTTCCCGCACCTGGCAGTAGTAAGCCCCGGCGGCCAAGCCGCTTAGGTCCAGCGGCAGTTGCTGGGGGCCGCGGGGCAGCACCCGGTCCACGGCCCGCCGCACTTCGCGGCCCACGGTGTCGAGCAGCACGACTTGCACGTGCCCGCCGGCGCTTTCGTAGGCCACGGTGGTGCGGCTTTCGCGGGCCGCCGGGTTCGGATACACCGTGAAGTCGGCCACTTCCAGAGCATTCTTCGTGGCCAGCAGGGCGCCGGCCCGCAGCACCGGCACGTAGGGAAAGCTGCGCCCAAACAGTTGCGTGAGCGTGGCCGGCGCCACCTGGAACCAGTCTTGCAGGATGCTGGTGTAGATGCTGCGGAAGTCGTACTGCATCGGAATGTTGTCGTTCACGCCGGCATTGGCGGGCAGCGTGGGGTTGGCGCCGTGCACCGTGGGGTTGACCTGGGTGCCAAACACCAGCAGCGGGGCAGCGGCGCCGTGGTCGGTGCCGAAGCCGGCATTGGCCCGGATGCGCCGCCCAAATTCCGAGAACGTCATGCCCACCACCCGGTCTTGCACGGCCAGGCGGCGCAGGTCGTCCTGGAAGGCGTTCACGGCCTCCGCAATCTTGCCCAGCAGGGTGGCGTGGGTGCCGGCGGTGGTGCTGCCCGTGGAAGGCACTTGCAGCGTGTGCGTGTCAAAACCGCCCAGGTTGCACACGTAGATGCGCGTGCCGAGGCCCCCGGCCACCAGTTGTGCCACGATTTTGAGTTGGTCGGCCAACGAGTTTTGGCCGGCGGCGGGGTACAGCGGCGAGAGGTTTTGGGCGCGCCCGGCCGCGGCCTGAATGGCGGTGGTGTACACCTGCGTCTGGCTTACCACTTGGCGGATGAACGTGAGCTCGTGGCCGGCCGGTGTGTTGGGCGCAGCATCGACGCCCCCACTCAGCAGCTGGTAAAAGGACGAGGTGCTGGCAATGGCCATGCCCATGTTCACGGTGGGGCCCTGCACGCAGTTGCTCACCACCGAGCCAATGCTGATGGCCAGCGGGTCGGGGTTCTGGGCGCTGGGGTAGCCAGTAGGAAAGTCCGGGTATTCCTCGTCGAGGTAGCGGCCGGCCCAGCCCGTGGTGAGCGTCACGTTCGAGTCCGAGCCCGAGGTCCAGATGTCGGTGGCCCGGAAGTGCGAGAAGTTGGGGCTGGGGTAGCCCACGCTCTGCACCACGCCCATCTGGCCGTTCTGGTAGAGGTTGCGCAGCGCCGCCATGGCCGGGTGTATTCCCGTGGCCGTGGTGAGCGGCAACACCGCGCTCTGGGGCAGGGCCAGGTTGGGCCGGGCCGCCATCAGGGCCGGGTACTGGTCCAGCGGGATTATCATGTTCAGCCCGTCATTCCCGCCTTGCAGCTGAATGATGACCAGCACCTTGTCGGACTGCGTGGTGGCGTTGGTGAGGGCCACCAGCTCCGGCGAGTACCCGTAGGCGCCAATGGGCAAGCCGCTTAGCAGGGCGGTGCCCGCCGTGGCCGCAGCCGTGGTCTGAATGAATTCGCGACGTTTCATATTCAAGCTGTTAGCTAATGGCTGTTAGCTGTTAGCCAGCAGCTCCAAATGACGAATTATGTGCGGCAAGCTAACAGCTAGCAGCTGCCAGCTAATAGCTTAAGAAAGATGGTACTCGGCCAGTCCCATCAGGGCGCGCAGCATGGCCTTCAGCTTGGTGTTCACGGCGTTTTTCTTGGCCGTGCTGGTGGTTGCGGCGAGGTACTCCTGCCATTCCACGGTCCACTCGAAGTCGGGCAGGCCGGGCAATAGCGCCGTCTTCAGAAATGCCATCTGATTGGCGGTAAGCGCAAACGGCACCATCAGCTTCACAAACTCGGCAATGAGCAGGTTGCAATCCGATGCCGTGGCCGCGGGCAGTGCTTGCGCCAGGGCCACCGGGTCAATCTGAATGCGGGCGCCGTTGCGCGAGTAGCCGTTGCCGATGAATAAGTCGGATACCTGGTTGCGGCGCGGCAGCGTCACGGCGTTTATCCAGAGCTCGTGGTACTGCGGGGTTTGGTAGTAGGCGCCCCAGCCGGCCACGTTGGGCGGGTCGCCCAGGGTCTGCTGCTGCACGGTGCTTTGGGAGTTGAGGTAGTTCCACATGCCGTACTGCGCCACCACGCTGCTGGCGGGCGGAAACACCATTTGCATCTGCCGGCACAGGCCCACCGTGAAGTCCAACGGGCTCTTGATGAGGCAGCCCACGTTCAGCACATCGAAGAAATGCTGCGAGCCAAACAGCGTCCGCAGTACCGGCGCCACCTCAAAATTGCTTTGCATCAGCAGCGTGGCCAGCGGCTGAATGATGTCCGCTTCCACCTGCGCATCAATCAGGTAGTACACAAACCACCGGTACAGCTTCCGCACAATGAACCGGGCGGTTTCCGCTTGCTGAAAAATCAGGTTGATGAGGTTCTGGTACTCGGTGGCGCCGCTGCCCGCCAGGCTGGCGTTACCGAAAGCAGCCGAAAATACCTTGGTGGTGTTGTCGTGGCGGCTGGCGGTGAAGTAGCTGCCCACCGGCGCGGCTTGGTCGCGCCAGCCGGTGAGGGCCCGGGCGGCGGCTTGCACGTCGGCTTCGGTGTAGGTGGTGTAGTTGCCCGGCCCGATGAGCGGCCCTTTGCCCACCGTGAACAG
>DASVTG010000236.1:0-3678 GCA_036387695.1 Hymenobacter sp.
TTTTTCGTGAATGCGGAGCTGCGCAACTGGCCAGCGGACGGGGACTCCCCACGGCGAGCGGGCGTGAGTTCTTTTGGGGTGGGCGGGACCAACGTGCACGTAGTGGTAGAAGAAGCGCCTGAAGTACCGATGGCGTCTGAAGCAGCGCGTACCTCGCCAGCCCGGCCAGTACAGCTCATAACGTGGTCGGCCCGCACGGCTGGCAGCTGCACAGCTTATGCCCAGCAGTTGGCCGACTACCTGACCAAGCAGCCGGCGCATTCGCTTGCCCAAACAGCTTTCACCCTCCAAACCACCCGGCAGCCGATGGCCGAGCGCCGGTTTGCGGTGGCGGCTAGTCAGGAACAAGCCGCCGCGACGTTGCGGCTGCCAAAAAATGCGCCCCAGGCATGCACCGCGGGCACCGTGGCAGAGTTGCCTGGAGCCGTGGCCTTTCTGTTTCCGGGCCAGGGCGCGCAATACGCCGGCATGGGAAGCGGGCTGTACGCCACCGAACCCGTTTTTAAGGCGGCAGTGGATGAATGCGCAAGCATTTTGCAGGAGGTGCTGGATGTGGACATTCGCCACATCATCTACGCCATTGACACCGAGGGATTCCGCTTGCAAAACACGCGCTATACCCAGCCGGCCCTGTTTGTGACGGGATATGCTTTGGCTCAGCTGTGGCTGAGTTGGGGCGTCCGGCCCACGGCGCTGTGCGGGCACAGCATTGGAGAATGGGTGGCGGCCTGCCTGGCAGGCGTGTTCACATTGGCGGATGCCCTGCGGCTGGTGGCCGTGCGCGGCCGGCTGGTGGGCGACCTTTCCGGGGGCAGCATGCTGGCGGTGCGGGCCAGCGCGGCCCAGGTTGCCGCGCTGTTGCCAGGAGAGTTGGACATCGCGGCCGTAAATGGCCGACAGGCAGTGGTGGTAGCTGGAGCTACGGGAGCAGTAGCGGCATTCGCAGAGGTATTAACTGGTCAGGCAATTCCCAACCGGCTGCTGGCCGCGCAGCACGCCTTCCACTCAAGGCTGATGGAGCCGGCAGTAGCCGCGTTTGAGCAAGAGGTGGCGAAGGTCACAATGAAGGCTCCGCGGCGGCCTATTGTGTCCACGGTCACGGGCACTTGGCTGACCGATGCTCAAGCCACCGACCCCAGCTATTGGGCCCAGCAGCTGCGAAAGCCCGTGCAGTTTGCCGCCGCGCTGGATACATTGCTGGCTCAGCCCAATCCGCTTTTCCTGGAAGTAGGCCCCGGAAATACCACCGCCACGCTGGCGCGGCAGCACGCCGCTGGCCGGCCGCACGCGGCGTTCGCTGGCCTGCCCGCGCCGGCCAGTGGGCAGACGGACAGCCACGCCGTGCTGAACACCCTGGGCCAGCTCTGGCTGCGCGGCATCGAGCCCGATTGGCGTGCTTTCTACGCTGGCCAGGGCTTGCAGAAGGCAGAAGACCTGCCCACCTACTGCTTTGACCGGCAGCGCTGCTGGCTCGACCCAGTGGCCGTAGCGCCCCGACGTGTCCCCGTTGTAGCCCCCAGCATCCCCGCACCTGCACTCATTACCGCTTCTATTTCGCCCGATTTTTCGATGCGCCGCCCCGTTTTACTTCAGAAAATAACCGCTGTTCTGGCCGAAGCTGCCGACATTGAAGTTCTCCCTGAACAAACCAACCGCAGCTTCCTGGAACTGGGGCTTGACTCTCTGCTGCTGACGCAAATGGCCCTCACCCTGCGGAAAGCATTTGATGTACCCGTTACGTTTCGGCAGCTATGCGAAACGTTGGCAACGCCGGATGCCCTGGCCGCTTACCTCGACGAGCAGCTGCCCCCGGAGCCCTCCCACCACTTGCCGGCCCCGCAGCCCGTTGTCATTGCCCAGGCCGAGCCGCCGATGGGTGGCCTGCCACCCGCATCGGCCCCCGATTCTGCCTTGGGTTTGATTGCTGCTCAACTCCAACTCCTGGCCCGGCAAGTGGCCTTGCTGCAAGGAAATGGCCCCGTGAGCCAGCACACCGGGCCGGCACCTGCGGCTGCACCATCCCATCAAAGGCCTGTTCCGTCTCCGCCTGCGCTGGAGTTGACGCCCGCCGAAGTGGCCGAGCAAGCCAAGCCTTTTGGCGCCACGGCGCGCATCGAGCGGGAAACGTCGGCAACCATGCCTGCGCAACAGCAGCGTTTTTTGGCTGATTTCATTACGCGCTACAACCAGAAAACGGGTGCCAGCAAGGCATTTGCCCAGCAGCACCGTTCGCACATGGCCGACCCGCGCGCGGTGTCGGGCTTCACGCCGCAGCTCAAGGAACTGACTTACCCGTTGGTGGTGGGCCGTTCCGCCGGCAGCCGCCTGTGGGACCTCGACGGCCACGAATACGTG
Source organism: Hymenobacter sp. (assembly GCA_036387695.1). GTDB lineage: Bacteria > Bacteroidota > Bacteroidia > Cytophagales > Hymenobacteraceae > Hymenobacter. The sequence goes on from DASVTG010000236.1 coordinate 2,356, forward strand.
GACGTGCTCAATGGCTTTGGCTCGTCGCTGTTCGGGCACCAGCCGGAGTTCATCAAAAGGGCTTTGCACGCCCAAATCGAGAGCGGCTACGAAGTGGGGCCCCAGCACGCGCTGGCCGGCGAAGTCACGCACATGCTGTGCGAACTAACCGGCCACGACCGCGCCGCCCTGTGCAACACGGGCTCTGAGGCCGTGCTGGGGGCCCTGCGCATTGCCCGCACCGTCACGGGCCGGGCCTTGGTAGTAGCCTTCACGGGCTCGTACCACGGCATCAACGACGAGGTGATTGTGCGCGGCAGCCGCCAGATGAAAAGCCGGCCGGCCGCACCTGGCATTCTGCCCGAAGCCGTGCAGAACATGCTCATCCTGGACTACGGCACCGACGAGAGCCTGCGCATCATCCAGGAGCGCGCCAGCGAGCTGGCCGCCGTGCTGGTGGAGCCGGTGCAAAGCCGACGCCCCGAGTTCCGGCCCGTGGCGTTTTTGCAAGAAGTGCGGCGCATCACGGCCGAAGCGGGCGTGGCCTTGATTTTCGATGAGGTAATCACCGGCTTCCGGCTGCACCTGGGAGGCGCGCAGGCACTGTTTGACGTGCGCGCCGACCTGGCCACGTATGGCAAAGTAATTGGTGGCGGGCTGCCGATTGGAGCCATTGCAGGCCGCCGCGGATTCATGGATGCGCTGGACGGCGGCGCCTGGCAATTTGGCGATGCCTCGGTGCCCGAAATGGGCGTCACGTACTTCGCGGGCACCTTCGTGCGGCACCCGTTGGCCTTGGCCGCGGCCAAGGCGTCGTTGGAGCACCTGTGTGCGCAAGGCGGGGAACTGCAAACCCGTCTCAACGCGACCACCGAACACTTGGCCAGCCAACTAAACGCGGAGGCAGCCCGCTGGCAGCTGCCGCTGCAAGTGGTGCACTGTGGCTCGCTTTGGAAGATAAAATTTGCCGCCGAGCAGCCTTTCAACACCCTTCTTTTCACGCTGATGCGGGAAAAAGGCGTGCACATCTGGGACCATTTCCCCTGCTTCCTCACCACTGCTCACTCGGAAGCCGATGTGGCGCAGGTGGTGGCTGCGTTCGCCAGCAGCGCGGCCGAGTTATGCGAAGCGGGCTTTTTCGCCACCGCAGCGCTTTCGACCAAGCCGGAACCTGCCCAGCGCAAGCAACTGACTTCGGCAGCCCTCAACCAGCCTCCTGTGCCAGGGGCGCGGTTGGGGCGCGATGCGGCCGGCAACCCCGCGTGGTTTTTGAGCGACCCCGCGGAGCCGGGCAAGTTTTTACAAGTTGTCACCGAATAAATACCTCTGTGTCTTTAAGCAAAC
>DASVTG010000237.1:0-8353 GCA_036387695.1 Hymenobacter sp.
GAATTCGATGGAGCTTTTGCCGGTGATGTCGCAGGCGCCGAATTTTGACTCGTTCCAGCCGCCGAAGGAGAAGGGTTCGCGGGGCACGGGCACGCCGATGTTCACGCCAATCATGCCCGCGTTGGCGTGGTCCATGACGTAGCGGGCGCTGCTGCCGCTGCTGGTGAAGACCGCCGCGGCATTGCCGTAGGGGTTGGCGTTTTCGATGGCCAGGGCCTCGTCCAAGGTGTTGGTGCGCATGATGGCGAGCACCGGGCCGAAGACTTCTTCCTGGGCAATGCGCATGTCGGGCGTCACGTAGTCGATTACCGTGGCACCTACATAATAGCCGTCTTCATGGCCAGGCACCACGGCGTTGCGGCCGTCGAGCAGGACTTTGGCGCCGGCGGCTTCGGCTTCGGTAATGTGCTGTTCGATGCGCTCCTTGGCTTCTTTGCTGATGACGGAGCCGAGGTTCTGGCCGGCCACAATCTTGCGGGCTTCCTCCACGATTTTGGCCACGATGCCGTCAACCGGGCCCACTCCTACCATGGTGGAGCCAGCCATGCAGCGCTGTCCCGCACAACCCGACATGCTGGCGGCCACGTTTGAGGCCGTCATTTCGGGGTGGGCGTCGGGCAGCACCATCAAGTGGTTTTTAGCGCCCCCCAGGGCCACGCAACGCTTCAGGTTGCTGGTGGCGCGGATGTAGACGACTTTGGCAATCTTGGTAGAGCCCACGAAGCTCACGGCCTGAATGTCGGGGTGGTCGCAGATGGCTTCCACGATTTCGCGGTCGCCGTTCACCACGTTCAGTACGCCGTCGGGCAGGCCCGCTTCTTTCAGCAGCTCGGCGATTTTTACGGCGCTCAGCGGCACTTGCTCCGAGGGCTTCAGAATCATGGTATTGCCCAGCACAATGGCGTTCGGGATGGTCCAGTGAGGAACCATGTTGGGGAAGTTGAACGGGGCGATGCTGGCCACTACGCCCAGCGGCTTGCGCTCGGCGCGGGCTTCCACGCCCTTGCTCACCTCCAGGAATTCACCCTGGATGAGCTGCGGCATGGAGCAGGCAAACTCGGTCAGTTCGATGGCTTTTTCGACTTCGGCGCGGGCTTCGTCGTAGGTCTTGCCGTTCTCTTCGCGCACTAGCTCGGCCAGGGCTTTCATGTCGCGCTCCAGCAAGGTCTTGTAGCGGTAGAAAATCTGCACCCGCTCCTTGATGGGCGTGGCCGACCACTCGGGGAAAGCCGCCTTGGCGGCAGCCACAGCCGCATCTAGGGCGGCAGCATTGCTCAGCGGCACGGTGGAAATCACGGCGCCGGTTAGGGGGCTGAACACTTCCATCGTCGCCGGGCTGGCTTCGTCTAGCGGTTTGCCCGCCACATAGTTTTGGATGGCTGGATACTTGAGCGTCTGGACTTCCATATTACCTTAATGTTAAGCGGAATGCAAGCTACTGTTTTTGCCGGAAACCGGGGAAATATGCAGTACAAGTAATATATTTTTCAACAAAGCTCTGCCCCGTGTCACTCCCACCTACCGGCACTGAACTTACCTTGAGAACCTTAGAAGCTATGTGAGTTGGCCAAAACAGGTAGAGACGCGACACTTCGCGTCTCGTCGGCCGCGCCGTTCGGACCTTGTTCCAGCGTCATCGTGCAACGCCGAGACGCAAGATGTTGCGTCTTTACACCGTCCTGGCTAAGAGGCTGTTTGAGTCAACAAAACCGGTCATGCCGAGCGCAGCCGAAGCATCTCTACCTCAATAGTAATTAATTACTTGTGCAGTTGAGATGCTTCGGCTGCGCTCAGCATGACCGGTTCAAAATGATTTTTACGCTAAATCAAACAGCTTCTCAGCCAAGGCGCTGGGCTGTGTAACGCTAGCCTCAAAGAGTAAACATCCTCCTTCACCTCCTGCCCTGCTTTGGCGGCCTCCCCTTGGTTTTTGCTTAACTACACTGCGAATAGTGCTAAGTTGCAGTGGCGAATTCGACTACCAATCAGTTAATTGGTTGATGGCTGCGAAATTCATTCTTCTCTCACTATGCTGAAACACTACGCTCTGTTGGTCGCCTTTTTGGCGGCGCTCACGGCCCAGGCCCAAACCAAGTCCAACCTGGCCTACTACCTGCCGCAAACGGTGAGCTACAACCCCGCCATCCCGACGCCCGCTTCGGTGCTGGGGTTTGAGGTGGGCGAATGGCACGCCAGCCACGACCAGCTGGTCACGTACATGCGGGCCGTGGACACGGCTTCCGACCGGGTGACGGTCACCGAATATGCCCGCACGCACGAGCACCGGCCCCTGCTGCTGCTCACCATCACGTCGCCGGAAAACCAGCGCAACATCGTTCAAATCAAAGCCGACCATCACAAAATCACGGACCCGGCCGTGTCGGCCAAGCTGGACGTGAGCAAGATGCCGGCCGTGCTCTGGATGGGCTACAGCGTGCACGGCAACGAGCCCAGCGGCACCAACGCCTCGTTGCTGGCCGTGTATTACCTGGCCGCCGCCCAGGGCCCAGCCATCGACGAGGTGCTGCGCAACACGGTGGTGCTGGTGGACCCGAGCATCAACCCCGACGGCATGACGCGCTTCTCGGGCTGGGTGAACTCGCGCCGCAGCAAAACGCCCGTGACCGACCCCGCCAACGTGGAGCAAAACGAAGCCTGGCCCGGCGGCCGCTTCAACCACTACTGGTTCGATTTGAACCGCGACTGGCTGCCCCTGCAGCACCCCGAGTCGCGCGGGCGCCTCAAGCAATTCCACGACTGGAAGCCCAACCTGCTCACCGACCACCACGAGATGGGCACCAACTCCACGTTCTTTTTCCAGCCCGGCGTGCCCTCCCGCAAGCACCCGCTCACCCCGGAGCGCAACTTTGAGTTGACGCAGAAAATCGGCGCCTTCCACGCCAAGGCATTAGACAAGATTGGCTCGCTCTATTTTACGGAGGAGAACTACGACGATTTCTACTACGGCAAGGGCTCGACTTACCCCGACGTGAACGGCGCGGTGGGCATCCTGTTTGAGCAGGCCAGCTCCCGCGGCCACGCCCAGGAAGGCGCCAACGGCGTGGTGCGCTTTCCTTTCACCATCCGCAACCAAGTCGCGACTACGCTTTCCTCCATCGAAGCTGTGCAGGCCTTGCGGGTGGACCTGCTGAACTACCAGCGCGAGTTCTACCAGAAGGCGGCGCGCGAAGCCAAGGACCAAAGTGTGCGCGCCTACGTGTTTGGGGCCGCGCAAGACCCCGCCCGCTCGTACGAATTAGCCCGCATCATCCGCCAGCATCAGATTGCGGTGTACCGGCCCAAGGGTGCCCTGAAACTGAACGGCCGCACGTTCAATCCCGCCGATGCCTACGTGGTGCCCACCGACCAGCCCCAGTTTCGGCTGATTCAGGCCATGTTTGAAGAGCGCAGCACGTTCAAAGACAGCATTTTCTACGACATCTCGGCCTGGACCCTACCCCGCGCATTTGGGCTGGACATGGCCGCCGTGACCAAGGCGCCCGCCGGTGGGCTATTGGGCGAGCGCGTCGACAGCGTGCGCTTTCCGGTAGGCAAGGTCTTGGGCGACAAAACGGCTTACGCCTACGCCTTTAGCTGGCACGGCTACTACGCGCCACGGGCCCTGAACACGCTGCTGGCGCGCAAGCTGGTGGTGAAAGTGGCCACCGAACCCTTTTCCATCGGCGAGCGCAAGATGAACTACGGCACCATACTGGTGCCGGTGGGCGTGCAAACCGTGCCCGCCGACACGGTCTTCGCCCTAATGCAGCAGGTGGCCGCCGCCAATGGCCTGGAGGTAATGGGCATCACCACCGGCCTGTCGGCGCAAGGGCTGAAGCTGGGCAGCGTGAACTTCGTGACGTTGAAAAAGCCAGAAATCATGCTGCTCGCTGGGGTCGGCGTCAGCCCCACCGACGTGGGCGAGTCCTGGCACCTGCTGGACCAGCGCTTCGACATGACGCCCAGCCTGGTAGCGCCCGAAACCCTGGACCGCGTGAACCTGGACCGCTACACGGTCATCGTGGCTTCGGATGGCAGCTACAACGGCATCACCGCCTCGGCCCGCGAAAAGCTGCGCGCCTGGGTGCAGCGCGGCAACACCTTGCTGGCCCTGGGCAAAGGCGCCAAATGGCTGGCCGACAATGGCCTTTCGACCGCCAAGTTCAAAGCCAGCGGCCCCACGCCTCTGGCCCCCGAAACGGCCGGCGCGCCGGCGCCCGTTACGCCCGCACCGGCAGTTCCGACGCCGACGCCCGCGGCCCGCACCCGCCGGGCGGGCTCCGTGCCGCCCGCAGCCCCGCGCACCGGCCCGCTGCCGCAACGCCCCTACGTGGGCATGCGCAATACGGCCAGCGCCCAGGAAATCACGGGGGCCATTTTCCACGCGCGCCTCGACCTGACGCACCCGCTGGGCTACGGCTACGACAGCCCCGACGTGTTCCTGTTTCGCGACCACACCGTGTTCATGGAACGCTCGGCCAGCCCCTACGCCAACCCGCTGATGTACACGGCGCGCCCCTTGGCCAGCGGCTTCATTTCCAAGCCCAACGAGCTGAAGCTGCGCGGCACCGCCGCCGTGGACATTGCCGACGTAGGCGCCGGCCGCATCATTTCTCTGGTCGACAACCCCAACTTCCGGGCCTTCTGGTACGGGACCAATAAGCTGTTTCTGAACAGCCTTTTCTTCGGGCAGCTCATGCGCGCCACCCCCGGCGCTGTCACCGAAGACTAGGGGTTCATGCCCCGCACGTCCGGTGTTTGCCTACGCCTGCTCACAACAATCGATGCCGGAAACAGCGCTTTCTGAAGCCCCTGCAAGCCCCTGGCTCGCGGTCCGGAAATGCTTTGTCTTGGTCGATGGAATGGGTCGGCTCGGTCGATGAAACCCGACGCGGTGTTGATTGCTGGTTAATTTTGAGGGCCAATCCCAACCTTTCCTGCACTTGGCAAGTTTAGGCCGCTTGGAACGGGACAGAGCCGTGCGGTAGCGTTACAACCGAACGTAATTATGTGGATAGTTAGACTGGCGCTGGCGCGTCCTTACACCTTCGTGGTGATGGCGCTGCTAATCCTGGTGGGCGGCGGGCTCACCATTCAGCGGATGGCGGTGGACATTTTTCCCGACATCCCCATTCCGGTGGTGGGCGTGGTGTGGGGCTACTCGGGCATTTCGCCCGAGGAAATGAACCAGCGCATCATCATTCCGGTGGAGCGGGCCATCACCACCACCGTGAACAACGTGGAGCACCAGGAAAGCCAAAGCCTGAAAGGTGTGGGCCTGATTAAGGTGTTCTTCCAGCCCGGCACCAACCCCGACGCCGGCGTGGCCCAGCTCACGGCCATCACCCAAACGCTGCTGCGGGTGCTGCCGCCGGGCATCACGCCGCCGCTCATCATCCGCTACTCGGCCTCCAACGTGCCCATTGCCCAAACCTCGCTCAGCAGCGAGACCCTGGGCGAGTCGGACTTGTTCGACGCGGCCAACGCCTTCATCCGGCCGGGCCTGGCGGTGGTGCAGGGCGCCTCCGTGCTGCTGCCCAACGGCGGCAAGCCCAAGCAAATCATGGTGGACCTCGACCCCGACAAGCTGGCCGGCAAAGGCCTGAGCGGCAACGACGTGGTGGCCGCCCTGCTGGCCCAGAACGTCATCATTCCGGCCGGCTCGGCCAAGATTGGCGACCGGGAATACGACGTGAAGCTGAACTCCAGCCCCGAGGCCATTGCCACGCTCAACGACCTGCCCATCAGGACCACCAACGGCACGGCGGTGTACATCCGCGACGTGGCGTTTGTGCACGAGGGCGCGGCCGTGCAAACCAACATCGTGCGCCAGAACGGGCGCCGCACGGCCATCATTCCCATCCTGAAAAGCGGGGCCGCCAGCACGCTCGACGTCATCGATAAAATCAAGAAGGCCCTGCCAAACATCCAGGCCAACGCGCCGCCCGGCCTCAACATCAAGCTGCTGTTTGACCAGTCGTTCTTTGTGCGGGCCAGCATCAAGGGCGTCATCATCGAAGCCTGCATTGCCGCCGCCCTCACGGCCCTGATGATACTGCTGTTTCTGGGCTCGTGGCGCTCCACGCTCATCATTGCGACGAGCATTCCGCTCTCTATTCTGGTCAGCATCATTGTGATGAACATGCTGGGCCAGACCCTGAACATCATGACCTTGGGCGGCCTGTCGCTGGCCGTGGGCATTCTGGTGGACGACGCCACGGTGGAAATCGAGAACATCCACCGCAACATGGGCATGAAGAAGCTGCTCAAACGCAGCATCCTGGACGGCGCGCAGCAGATTGCGACACCGGCCCTGGTGGCCACGCTGGCCATTTGCATTGTGTTTGTGCCGGTGTTCTTCCTGGGCGGGGTGGCGTCGGCCATTTTCGCGCCGCTGGCCACGGCCGTGATATTCGCCATGCTGGCGTCTTACATTCTGAGCCGGACGCTGGTGCCCACGCTGGTGATGTATTTGCTGCGCAAGGAGTTGCCCATCTACCACGCGCTGGAAGAGCCGGAGCTGCCCAGCGCCCACTTCCGCAACGGCCAGCCCGTGAGCAAGGTGGAGCGCGACCTGGAGCACATTCGGCGCGAGCAGTTTGAGAAGGCCCACCCCAGCGGCACGCCCGAGGAAGAAGCCGAAGCCGCCATCACCGACGACGAACGGAAGTCGGCCGAAGGCATCACCCAAACCTGGGTCTGGAAGCTGCACGTGGCCTTCGACCACCGCTTCGAGAAGTTCCGGGCCGGCTACGGCAAGGCGCTGGACTGGGCCCTGAGCAACCGGCCGAAAGTGGCGGTGGCCTTCACGGTGCTGTTTGTGGGGTCGCTTGGGCTGTTCCCGTTGATTGGCCAAAACTTCTTCCCGACCGTGGACGCTGGCCTGCTGCGCTTGCACGTGCGGGTGCCCACCGGCACGCGGGTGGAGGAAACGGAGGTCCGCTTTCGGGAAGTGGAGCGCGTGATTCGCAGCGTGATTCCGGCCGAGGAGCTGGACCTGGTGCTCGACAACATCGGCCTGCCGGTTATCCCCATCAACCTGCTGCTGAGCGACAACCCCACCATTGGGGCCGGCGACGGCGAAATCCTGGTGAGCATGAAGGAAGAGCACGGCCCCACGGCGGAGTACATCAACGAAATCCGGCGCCGGCTGCGCAAGGAGCAGCCCGACCTGACCATCTTCTTTCAGCCGGCCGACATCGTGAACCAGACGCTGAACTTCGGCCTCCCCGCCCCCATCGACATCCAGGTGATTGGCCGCGACAAGGCCGCCAACCAGCGCATTGCCGCCGAGCTGCGCGCCAAAATCAACAAGGTGCCGGGCGTGGTCGATGCCTTCATCTACCAGGCCTTCGACCAACCGCAGCTGCGCGTCGACATCGACCGGGTGCGGGCCCAGCAGGCCGGCCTGGCCCAGCGCGACATCGCCAACAACGTGCTGGTCAACCTGTCGTCCAGCACCCAAACCAGTCCCAACCAGTGGCTGAACCCCACCACCGGCGTGAACTACACCGTGGCCGTGCAGACGCCGCCCAGCGCACTGTCCACGCTCGATGAGATTGGCAACATCGGCCTGACCAGCGCCACCCAAACCCAGGCCCAGCTGCTGAGCAACTTCGCCACCGTGCGCCGCACGCAGACCACGGCCGTGGCCTCGGACTACAACATTCAGCGCACCGTGGACCTGTACGCCAGCGTGAGCGGCCGCGACCTGGGCGGCGTGGCCAAGGACGTGCGCAAGATTTTGGCCGACGCCGAAAAGCAATTGCCCAAAGGCACCACCCTGGCCCTGCGCGGGCAGGCCGACTCCATGCGCACCTCGTTTACGGGCCTGGGCCTGGGGCTGGCCGGCGCCATCATTCTGGTGTATCTGCTGATGGTGGTGAACTTCCAAAGCTGGATGGACCCGCTCATCATCATCACGGCCTTGCCGGGCGCACTGGCGGGCATTTTGTGGATGCTGTTTGTGACCCAGACCACCCTGAGCGTGCCCGCGCTGATGGGCGCCATCATGTGCATTGGCGTGGCCACGGCCAACAGCATTCTGCTCGTGACCTTCGCCAACGAGCGGCGCGAAGAACAACCCGACCTCTCCCCGCGCGACGCGGCGCTGGACGCCGGCTTTACCCGCCTGCGCCCCGTGCTGATGACGGCTTTGGCCTTGATTATCGGCCTGCTGCCCATGTAGTTGGGCATGGGCGATGGCGGCGAGCAAAACGCCCCGCTGGGCCGCGCCGTGATTGGCGGCCTCATGCTGGCCACGGTAACGACGCTGTTCTTTGTGCCCATTATGTTTTCGTATTTGAAAAAGCCCACGCCGGTAAAGGCTGAAGCGGCGTAGTCATCGTTTCTC